>JAKUTG010000316.1:0-2682 GCA_022447905.1 Pseudomonadales bacterium
AGCGACAAAAGGCTGGGTAGGCGTCCGGCAAGCCTGCGGCAATGTGAGAGTTTGCGCCCATGCCGCGATCTTGCGCCAGAAAGAAGTCAAACACCCAACTCCATGCCCCTTCGGGGATTTCGTGTGCCAGATCGTGCTCACATAAGCCAGCAGGCACAACGAGAGAAAACAGATAAAAGCACCAATACTGATACAGATTCTGGGGTCGTGATCCCGAATCCATTTTGCTACCCACAATCCGGCAATACCGCTGCTCAGAAAGAAAATTGAAACGGCAGCTGAGGCGGTACTAACATTGAACGCTGGCTGAGTAGCCAGTGCGTTAAGGTAAATTGCATGATTATAAAAACTCAGACCACTGGTGAAAGTGAGCAGCGTCAGAATTGCTGCGACAACCTTCCATCCATAGTATATCTGCTTGCCATTAGCCTGGTTCATTTTCTGATTCTTCCAGCCATGTATTCCTACTTCGTAAAATAAAAACACCCCCGAAATCGATTTCCTGATTTAGGAGCCAGGATTATTGATCCAACACAAACCGCGCTCAAAACAAACATGCTAAGATAGACTGGCTTCTTTCATGAACTTGTTGAGATAAAAAATCTGTAACAATTTGTAATAAAACAAAGACCTACGAACGCAATTCTGTTTGCTTGGTGACTAGACGCGGGCGAGATTGGCGTTTATGCTAACGTCACTAATAGAGAATATCCAACTACTTAATAATATAGTCTTCCGCAGACCCAGAGAAAATCTGGTTTGCCAAACGGAAATACTACAATTTAAACCCTCTGCAATTGGAGAATCACCCAATGCGAATTAAAAACAAACTTCTCGCTGCGGTTCTTTTCGGACTAACGGCTTTGGTTGCCTTTACTGTTCAGGCACAGTCCTCCGATAACGCTCGTTTCCTTAGCCTATCCCCCCCCGAAGGACTCCCCATTATCCCCGTAATGGAGGGCTGGATAGCGAACGCTGATGGCACCACCAGCATTTCGTTTGGAATCATAAACCGAAACGACGAAGCAACAGACATTCCATTGGGTGAGAATAACTTTATCGAGCCTGCTAAGTACGATGGCATACAACTCACACACTTCCCTGCAGGGCGAACCGTTGGTGCCTTTGCAGTAACTATTCCCGAGTCGGAAGCTGATATTGATGTGGTGTGGTCCATCAAGACTGGCGATAGTGACCCATTGACAGTCCCAGGCCGTCGTGGAGCTTCCGCTTATGAGCTGGATTTCATCCTGCCGCGACCCCAGGGTGCTCTGCAACCGTTGGTGGGTATTGGTGAAGATGGCCCCCAGACTGCACCAGCAGTCGGTTTAATCACCATCATAGAAGACTATCCTCGTAATCCTGTTGGAGTCGGCCAACAAGTGCTTCTCACCATCAACGCTACTGACCCGGCAGTGCGAGACCCTGAAGACCCTCGTTTCGAAGAGGCGCTGGCTATGGGTGTCTCTTTCACTAAACTTCAGGGTCCTGGTGATGTCGAATTTACCATGCATCCTGACAACGAAACGGACCAGGAGAACCCCTATGCAGAAGATGATCCGCGCTCTCGCTTTTTCCGGCCGCCTGGCCCGAATGAGCTGGAGATTGCCGGTCCCTCTGGCATCGGTCAGGTTTACGCGAGTTTTTCCGAACCTGGTGAATACATTATATGGACCAAGGTCGACGTTCATAAGGCCCCTGACAGCTCGAATGGTGATCAATGCTGTTGGACAAACGTCTATCAGCGGGTAAGTGTTCAGTAGCCTACAAAGCTACTCCTTTGGCCGGCCTGGCATAGCTGGACGAGGCTCGGCGGGGTGATTCTGTACAAAAATCCGGCAATTTTGCTCAAAAAACTGAAAAAACGGGGTTGTTCTACTTAGGGTTTGTTGCAATTTGTTGCAAACCGAAGTGGAAAATCCACATTATGAATGGACATTTACGGCCCACAGATTTAAGATTTTAACCCTGTGGAATACCAGAAATTCTCTACTTGGAAGGAGAGCAACATGAATACAGTGCGTAACTTGGTTACGTTGGTGTGTAGCGCGTCTGCGCTGGCTTTGAGCATGGCCGCTCAAGCCCAGGATCACGAAATCACCTACAACGGTGAAGTCGCCAAGATCATCAACGAGAACTGTGTAATCTGTCACCGCGAAGGCGGTATCGGACCCATGCAGTTTGAGACCTATGAACAAGTACGCCCGTGGGCGCCCCTGATCCAGCTACGCGTAGCCAATCGGGAAATGCCTCCCTATGCCTACGATCAGCACATCGGTATCCAGGACCTGAAAGGCGACTGGCGAATGGCCCAGGAAGAAATAGAAACAATCGTAGCCTGGGTAAACCAGGGTTCGCCTCTGGGACCTGTCGATATCGTTCCGCCGGTGGCGGACATCCCCGACACTGACGCCTGGAATTTCGAGTCTGAGCTTGGCGAGCCCGATCTGATCATTGCATCGATCCCTATCGACATTCCGGCAGGTGGCAATGACATGTGGCACAAGCACTACGTCCCGACCGGATTGACCGAAGCAAAATGCATCAAAGGCATGCAGGTCAAACCACGTGGTGACGCGCGAGCCGTCGTGCATCACTCTAATCCTTCCCTGGAGGTTATGGATCCTGAAACAGGCGATTACAAGCGATTCAGGCAACTGACGGAGTACGCCATGGGCAAAT
>JAKUTG010000317.1:0-2661 GCA_022447905.1 Pseudomonadales bacterium
GATAAAACAAGCAGTCTCGATACCCATAATAGCCAATGGCGATATCGATTCTCCCGACAAGGCAGGTCGTGTTCTGCAGTACACAAAGGCCGATGGATTAATGATCGGCCGTGCAGCGCAGGGTCGTCCTTGGATTTTTAAAGAGATTGAGCATTTTCTCGCAACCGGAAAAACTCTTCCGAGCTTGGGGCTTTACCAAAAACTGAAAATCATCGAAACTCACCTAAAAAAATTGCATAGTTTCTATGGCGAAGCCAAGGGTATATGGTACGCTCGCAAACATGTTGCTAGTTATGTAAAAAATCTTCCCGAAAGAAGGATATTTCTGGCAAACTTTAATAAAATCGAGTCCGAGCTAAGCCAGCTCGAGGCTATCAATAATTACTTTGAATATCTGACTGGAGATGAGGGAGCCATCGCTGCATGAACAAACTGGACGAATCCTCAACATTTTCAAGCTTCAGGGTTACTGACCAATTGGAATCATTCTCCCGACAAGGACATCAAGAGAGCACGCTAAAGGAGAGCACGCTAAGATCAGAAGTCGAAAAAGCTCTTAGACGATACTTCCAACATGTTGAGGACGGTCCAGTGACCGACCTGCATCGAATGGTAATGTCGGAAGTAGAAGCTCCATTGCTTGAGGCTGTGATGCGTTACACTAGGAAAAATCAGAGTCGCGCTTCTATAATGCTCGGACTCAACCGTGGTACGCTTCGCACAAAGCTGAAACTCTATGGATTGCTTTGATTAGTCCTTGCAGTCGGCCACTGTTCTTCTTCTAAATATAGTACTCGTAAATCAAATTCAATAAATATACGTATTTCACTTATGTCATCAGATGATTCTGGCGCCATTCGTCGGGCACTAATCAGCGTTTCCGACAAGACTGGCATTGTTCCCTTCGCTCTAGCTCTTCGCCAACTCAATGTCGAAATACTTTCAACCGGAGGCACTTATAAACTATTGTCTTCGGAAAATATTCCAGCCATCGAAATATCCGACTACACCGGCTTCCCGGAGATGATGGATGGCCGCGTCAAAACCCTACACCCTAGGATACACGGTGGCATTCTAGCCCGTCGCGATTTAGATCAAGCTGTGATGAAAGAACATGACATCCCGCCTATCGACCTAGTCGTAGTCAACCTCTATCCTTTCCAGGCTACAGTAGCCAATCCCAACTGTGATCTTTCCACAGCGATCGAGAATATAGATATAGGTGGACCCACAATGTTACGTTCCGCCGCAAAGAACAATCGTTTTGTAGCAGTTGTGGTAAATCCCGCCGATTACGATTCCATCATTGATCTCTTGAAAGTAAACAATGGTTGCCTAGACCAAAAAACTCGTTTCAACCTAGCCGTGAAAACTTTCGAGCACACAGCATATTACGATGGGGTTATCGCCAATTATTTGGGAACGAATCTTGAAGATGAACGCTCAGACTTCCCGCGTACTTTCAACCCACAGTTTGTAAAGCGCCAGGAGATGCGCTATGGGGAAAATCCTCACCAACAGGCAGCATTCTATACTGAAAAAGCCTCTGAAGAAGTCAGTATCAGCACAGCTATTCAACTGCAAGGCAAAGAACTGTCTTATAACAATATCGCCGACACCGATGCTGCGCTGGAATGCGTGAAGTCATTTACAGAGCCGGCCTGCGTCATCATTAAGCATGCGAACCCCTGTGGCGTAGCTATAGCCGAAACTCTAGCAAAAGCCTACGAACTGGCCTTTCAGACCGATCCCACTTCAGCCTTCGGTGGAATCATCGCTTTCAATCGAGAACTAGACGCGGAAACAGCACAGCGCATTATCGATCAGCAGTTTACGGAAGTAATTATCGCTCCTTCAGTCTCTGAAAAGGCTCTAGAGATAACAGCCACAAAGAAAAACGTCAGAGTGCTAACTAGCGGCCAATGGACGGACACAAGAGCAACGAGTCTCGATTATAAAAGAGTTAATGGTGGCTTGCTTCTTCAAGATAGAGACATTCATGAAATTAGCGAAGCCGATTTGAAGTTAGTCACCAAACGGCCACCTACCAAAGAAGAAGTTCGTGACTTGCTTTTCGCTTGGCGAGTAGCGCTTTACGTGAAATCCAATGCAATCGTGTATTGCAAGAATAATCAGACCATCGGAATCGGTGCCGGTCAGATGAGCCGAGTGTACAGCGCCAAAATTGCGGGGATCAAGGCAGCTGACGAAAATTTGGTGGTGGAAGGATCAGTAATGGCGTCCGATGCATTCTTCCCGTTCCGAGATGGAATCGATGCCGCCGCTAAAACTGGTATAACCGCCGTTATTCAACCGGGGGGGTCCATGCGCGATGAGGAAGTTATAGCTGCCGCTGATGAAGCTGATATCGCTATGGTATTCACTAGTGTTCGCCATTTCCGCCATTGATATTATGTCGAAATATCATATCTTCAATTTCTTCCTCGAATTCAATCTCATTACACAATTACTGTCTACCAAACCAGGAAAGATTTGTTGGAACTCTTCGTTAAATCCGTGTTCACATTTTTTTTCACTTTAAGATAGAATCCATTTTTTCGAACGAGCTTAACTCGATTTCGAATAATTATTCTGTCCCTTATTATTCAAAGAGATTATTAGATATTCAGAATTAAAAATCTGAAAAATCCGGAAACCCAT
>JAKUTG010000318.1:0-2652 GCA_022447905.1 Pseudomonadales bacterium
GAGAGGCACATAAGGGCAGGATGGCGTCTGTTATTTATCAATTATTTCAACAATTCCAAAGCCAGGGGAAAATTCGGCTTTTCGAAGGGACCGATGGGTTCCTACATGGCGAGCAACGACGGGATTTTGTATCGGTAAAAGATGTCGCTTTGGTGAATCTCTTAATTCTGGATCACCCCGAGTCCAGCGGGATTGTCAATGTCGGGAAAGGTTGCAGTCGAAGCTTTAACGATGTTGCTCTTGCTGTCATCAATACCTGCCGAGCAGGATGTGGTGAGCCGGAGTGGTCTTTGCAAGATGCGCAGCAATCGGAAGCCATTGTGTACTTTCCGCTGCCGGCAGAACTAAATGGGAAATACCAGAGCTTTACAGAGGCGGATCTAAAAGAACTTCGCGCGCTAGGGTATGCGAATGAAATGACGAGCTTGGAAGCAGGGGTTCGGCATTATGTCCACTATCTTCAGGACAATACCAAATTTGGATTCGAGCAAAACAAAATGATAGGGAGCAATAGGCGGTGAACAGGACGGACGATCATTGCGTCTTTGTGACTGGCGGGGCCGGTTTTATCGGATCTGCCGTGATAAGGGAATTGCTTCGTTCTACCGAGGTCCAATTGGTCAATATTGACAGCTTGACCTATGCCGGCAATCTCGAAACGCTGTCCGAGGAGGTTGCTCGCCATAGGCGCTACGACTTCTCCCACACGGACATTCGCGATCAAGAGGCACTACGGGAGCTTTTTGCAAAGCATCAGCCTTCAGCGGTCATGCATCTTGCCGCTGAGTCCCATGTGGATCGATCGATCGATAGGCCAGGTGCTTTTCTTGAAACCAATGTCATGGGCACCTATACGTTGCTCCAGGCGGTCCGCGAATATTTCGAGACACTCAATTCGGTAAGGTCAACCGACTTTCGGTTTCATCATGTTTCGACGGATGAGGTGTATGGGGCTCTCGGCTCGGAGGGGATATTTACTGAATCGTCGCCCTACCGACCGCGATCGCCCTACGCAGCGAGTAAAGCGGCTTCGGATCATTTGGTGCGGGCCTGGGCAGAAACTTACGGGATTCCTTCGGCAATTTCGAACTGTTCGAATAATTACGGGCCCTACCAGTATCCTGAGAAATTAATTCCGATGGTGATTGGCAAGGCACTGCATGACGAATCAATTCCGGTGTACGGGTCAGGCAGTAATGTTCGCGATTGGTTGTATGTAGACGACCACGCCCGCGCACTACTGCTGATACTGAAGAAAGGCCTTTCAGGCAGAACATATAACGTCGGCGGTGCTGCAGAAAAAACAAATCTTTCTGTCGTGCAGGCTATTTGTCATTGTCTCGATCAACAACAGCCGCGAAAAAATGGCGATTCCTACGCCAATCTTATTTCTTTTGTACCCGACCGACCTGGCCACGATTTTCGATATGCCATAGACAGCACCAGGATTCAAGACGAGCTCGGGTGGCAGCCGCGTGAGACTTTTTCGAGTGGACTTGAGAAAACTGTACAGTGGTACCTGGAACATCAGGATTGGGTTACGGCTGTACTGGGGACTCAATACTATGGGCAAAGGTTGGGTTTGAGAGGTGCCGCGTGAAGGGACTGATTCTTGCCGGTGGGTCGGGTTCAAGGCTAGCACCGGTCACCACCGTGGTGTCCAAGCAGTTGTTGCCGGTATACGACAAGCCGCTGATCTACTACCCAATATGCGTTCTTCTTCTGGCTGGAATTCGAGACATAATGATCATTTCGACTCCGGAAGATACGCCACGGTTCGAGCGGCTTCTGCAAGATGGCTCCGGTTGGGGAATCAATATTTCCTATGCGGTTCAACCCTCGCCCGATGGTTTGGCACAGGCATTTATCCTCGGAGCCGAATTCATTGGTTCTAATCCATCTGCATTGATTCTGGGAGACAATATCTTTTATGGGCACCAGTTAAGCGAAATGGTGCAGCGCGCATCTAAACTTACCCGCGGTGCTACGGTTTTTGCATATCCGGGCCAGGATCCAGGGCGTTACGGGGTGGTGTCTTTCGATGAATCTGGCAAAGCAACAGAACTGGAAGAGAAACCAACGTCGCCAAAATCCAACCTCGCTATCACCGGGCTATATTTTTATGACCAGAAAGTGACAGACATCGCTCGAGATTTAAAGCCGTCAGCCCGAGGAGAACTCGAGATTACTGATATTAACAAACATTACCTAGAGCTGAATGAGCTTTCGGTCGAGAAATTTGGGCGTGGTATGGCTTGGCTGGATACTGGGACCCACGATGCTCTGCTGGAGGCTGCGACATTTATTGAGACAATTGAGAAAAGGCAAGGCCTGAAAATTTGTTGCCCGGAGGAAGTCGCATACCGTTTAGGATTCATAGATCACCAGCAATTGGAATCACAAGCAAAACTATTCGCAAATAGCAGTTACGGAGCGTATCTGCAGCGAATTGCAGACGAGGCCTAAGCGCCTCGCTGACCCCCATGAGAGCTATTCAGGATGCAGGCGCTCGGAATTTCTGAAGTCGTTAATAGTTTAATTTGGTATCGCGCTCTGGTGTACCAGTTGACCCGCAGAAATATCCAAATCCGGTTTCGTGGAGCCGCATTGGGGATTTTGTGGTCTCTCGTTACCCCAATTCTTATGCTGGCA
>JAKUTG010000319.1:0-2637 GCA_022447905.1 Pseudomonadales bacterium
ATCGCTATCCGTTGACATTTGGTACCACACCGATTGAATACCTGCCTAGGTTGACGCAGGCCTGTGGGGGCAGAGTTGAAATATACGCTAAGCGAGATGATTGCAACTCGGGTCTTGCGATGGGTGGTAACAAGTTACGGAAACTAGAATTTATTGTGCCTGATGCACTCGCTTCTGGAGCCGAGACGCTGGTGTCTATCGGAGGTGTGCAATCCAATCATACGCGCATGGTTGCTGCGACGGCTGCAAAAATCGGTATGAAGTGTCGACTGGTTCAGGAAAGTTGGGTGCCACACGACGACCCGTTATATGATCGCGTTGGCAACATCCTGTTGACTCGCCTAATGGGAGCTGATTCACGTATCGTTGACGATGGGTTCGATATCGGCATTCGAAAAAGCTGGCAAGATGCAATGGAGTCGGTACGGGCGGAAGGGGGAATACCCTACGGAATTCCGGCAGGTGCTTCGGTGCACAAATATGGTGGTCTGGGTTACGTTGCGTTTGCTGATGAGGTGAGAACTCAAGAGACAGAGTTGGGCTTTCAGTTCGATTATGTCGTTGTTTGTGTTGTGACCGGGTCAACCCAGGCTGGCATGATCGTTGGGTTCAAAGCTGACGGTCGTGCGCATCGGGTTATCGGAATTGATGCTTCGGGCACTCTGGAGAAAACCAGGAAGCAGGTTACAGAAATCGCACGGAATACAGCAGAACTGATTGAATTGGGACTCGAGATCACCGACGACGACATATACATCAATCCAGACTATGCCTACCCGGCCTATGGTGTGCCCAGCGAAGAAACGAACGAAGCCATTCGACTAGCAGCTCGAACAGAAGCGATGATTACTGATCCAGTCTATGAGGGGAAGTCGATGCAAGGTATGATCGACCTCATCAGCAAAGGATATTTTCCTGCTGGATCAAAGATTTTGTATTCGCACCTTGGTGGTGCACCGGCATTGAACGGATACAGCGATACCTATCGAAACGGTTAAAAAAATCTTAGTTCCGGGTGAGTCACTGGTTTGAGAATTTCCTTGCCGTAGCATCAATCTCCCGAATGTCCCGATGAGCGTCGATCCACAAACAACTTTATACAACGGCCTTACCGCGACCGTACCTGGTTTACCGGCTGCGTGGTATTTCGACCCAGCGCAGTATGCGCGTGAGATGGCCACGTTGTGGCGCAATAACTGGCTTTATGTTGCCCGTAGCGAGGGATTTACGAAACCTGGCGCCTTCCACACACTAACCATCGGCGACCAGAATTACCTGGTGGTGCGAGGCCGTGGTGGTAGTTTGCGTGGTTTCCATAACACCTGTCGGCACCGAGGTTCGCTGCTGTGCGAGGCTGTAGAAGGCTACCTTGGTACATCAGGGAGGATTGTATGTCCATATCACCAATGGACATACGACACTGAAGACGGCGTTCTACTGCGTACATCCTCTTTTGTCGAGCCGGAGGGGTTCGACAAATCTGTGTACGGGCTTTTTCAGGTCGCCGTTGTCGAGTGGCGTGGTTGCGTCTTCCTACACCCTGACTTCGACACATCCTGGGATGCCAATACAGTATTCCAGCGTCCAGCTGACAACTTCGAGAACTTCCCGTTGGAAACGATGGAGGTTGGGTACACCTGGCGTAGGGAGATGAGTTGTAATTGGAAAACGTTTTGGGAGAATTTTAATGAGTGCCTTCACTGTCCAGCAGTACACCCTGAGTTAACTGATCTGGTGCCGTTGTATGGTCGGCGTATCATTCATCCCAGAGATGTTCCCGACTGGGCAGATCATGTTCAGAGCAGCGATCCCCGTTACCGGGGTGGACTGCGCGATGGGGCCGAAACCTGGTCAATGGATGGGAGTGTTCAGGGGCACGCTATTCAATCGCTGACATCTGAAGAGCTCGCTCGCGGTCAGACCTACGCTTCTACCTGGCCCAGCGTTTTCATTGCCGGTTATGCAGATCACGTGCGGATAGTTTCGTTGCGCCCGCTGGGACCCGAGCGTACCGAACTGGTGGCGGAGTGGTTGTTTCAACCGGAAACGCTGGCTGATCCAACCTACAATCTCGAAAACGTCGTTAACTTTGGTCGGTTGGTGATGGAACAGGATGCCAAAGCTTGCGAACTCAACCAGCGTGGACTGCACGCAGCCCCTCTCAAGGCCGGTGTGTTAATGCCCGAGGAATACCTGCTCGAACGCTTTCACGACTGGGTTCGGGCAGGTCTGGATCTTTGAAAACAATTACGAACTTGATAAGGACAGCACTATGGCGGGACCACTGACCGGCTATCGTATTATTGAATTAACCTCCATGCTGACGGGGCCTTGGGCTGCGTCTCTTTTAGGAGATCAAGGTGCAGACGTGATCAAGGTCGAAGTCCCCGGACTAGGTGATCATACGCGGTCAGTCGGGGCGCATCGCGAGGGGTTTTCCACTAGCTTCCTGAATATCAACAGAAGCAAACGATCGATCACCCTGGATCTTAAGAAGACAGAAGGAAAAGCAACACTGAAGCGCCTTGCCGCTACGGCTGATGTGTTTATCCAGAACTTCCGACCTGGGGTTGTCGACCGGTTGGGGATTGGCTATGACGATATCCGGGAAGTCGCACCGAAAATCGTCTATATCTC
>JAKUTG010000032.1:0-14266 GCA_022447905.1 Pseudomonadales bacterium
CGCTGAAATAAACGTAATTTCGATCGACTAGGTTACAGATGATGTGTCACAGTCAGTATTAGATAAAAACAAACGCTGGAGATTAAAATGAAGAACAGAGCCATAGCCATACTGTCAATAACACTTGTCAGTATATTGGTAGCTCCACTCGTTACAGCCCAATCCTCAGACATTCCGCGCACTGAGTACGGATATCCCGATTTTCAAGGCACCTACACTTTCAGGACAATCACTCCGTTGAATCGCCCCAGAGAGTTAGAACAATTGGAAGTTCTTACTCCCGAACAAGCCAAGGAATGGGAAGAATTCGAGAATCGGCGTCAGAATCGCGATTTGATTATCGATTCAGTTGGTGGTGCTGGTTATCCACCCGGTGTGATTTCCTACAATAATTTCTGGTACGAGCGCGGTAATCAAACTATTGCGGACCGTCGAACCTCGCTGATCTACGATCCTCCCAATGGCCGCACTCCACCATCTAACCAGCTTGGCCGTCAGCGCCGCCAACAGTACAGGCAGATGATCTTCGAAAGTGCTGGGCCGGAAGGTCGCACCCCTGTGGACCGGTGTCTGACTGGCTTTGTGGGAGGACCACCATTGATTCCCGGCGCCTACAACAACAACATGCAGATTGTTCAGACCAAAGAACACATCATGATTCTCAATGAAATGGTTCACACTGCCCGAATTATTCGTCTTAACAGCGAGCACCATACCAAACAATTGAAATGGGAAGGCGATTCCATTGCCCATTGGGACGGCGATACCTTGGTGATTAATACTCAGCACTGGTACCACAATTACAACCTGCGCGGCATGTCTGACCAAGCGATGGTTGAAGAGCGGATCAACTGGATCGACGAGAACACTCTCGACTACGATTTTACTGTCACCGATCCTCAATCCTGGGATGTATCCTGGTCCGCGAAGATGCCTCTTCGCCGCTCTGCCGACCCTGTTTTTGAGTACGCCTGTCATGAGGGTAATCATGGTCTAGTAGGGATTCTGGCCGGATGGAGGCGCTACGAATCCATGGGATTCAACGGTGACGGCTCACCTAGAACCCAAACCACTGGTGAAGTTGAAACCGAAGAAAATTAGTCTAGTTTCGAGTATTAAACAACCAAGGCCAGCGGGAAGCTTCCCTTCTGGCCTTTTTCTTTGCTATGAGAAAATACCTTATTATAAATAAGACAATTTTTTTCGTGCTGGCTACTCTGGCTGTCCATACTTTCCAGGCAACAGGGGTCGAGTCGGTTTTTATTTCCACCCAACTCGATCCGAACTCGATCATCATTACCGAGATTGATATCATTTTCGTTTACGACCAGGAGATTGTGGACAGTTTCCCGGCAACCAAATCCCAGTGGTACTCTAGCAAGCAACAGTTCGTGCAATCGGTGGGCAATAAGGCTGATGTAGTTAGCATTTTCGTCCCTCAAGGTTTCGACTCTGCAATGGCCAGCCTGCCGGCTCGGCGTCGCGAAGCACTCAAGGTATATCTATTCGGCCAACATGATTCCTCCTCAATGGCCCCCATTGGTGTCACCGAGATACAGAAAGTGCTGGTTGAAATCGATCAATTCGGAATCGTGGTTTCAAGTCGGCGTTGAGAAAACCCTATTATTCTGGAAAAAGCGCTTCAATTACCGTGCCGAACTCTATGGCCTCATCATCCTAACAAGGAATCTTATAGTAGAAAAAGCGTGGTAACACCTTTAAAGGTAAGGATAGGTTGCTGTTAGTATAAAAAGTTACGCGCGCGCCTGAGATAGCCGCGTACTTCTAGCAGCCTGAGGAAATATTAAGTTAAATACTTTCCAAAATTTTGTTAAATGTGACACTAGGCCTCATAGCGGCAGCTGCAAGGACAGGATTGGGTTTATAGTATCCGCCGATGTCCATTGGTACTCCCTGAACTGCGTTCAACTGCTCAACTATCTTCTCTTCGTTAGCCACTAATTGCGCTAGCGCCGGTTTAAATCTATCCTGCAGTTCCTCGATAATGGATTGTTCCGTCAGCGCTTGGGCCCAGTACATGGCTAGGTAGAAATGGGAACCTCGGTTATCCAATTCATAGACCTTACGAGAAGGAGACTTATTATTGCCTAGTAACTCGCCAATAGCCCTATCTAATGAATTGGATAGCACTTGGGCTCGCTCATTGCCGGTTACCTCTGCCAAATGCCCCAACGATGCCGTTAAGGCCATGAACTCACCTAAAGAATCCCAACGCAAATGGTTCTCTCCTTGAAACTGTTGCACGTGTTTCGGCGCCGACCCTCCGGCGCCGGTTTCAAATAATCCGCCACCATTCATTAGGGGCACAATTGAAAGCATCTTGGCGCTAGTCCCCAGTTCAAGTATCGGAAACAGGTCTGTCAGGTAATCTCTGAGGACATTACCGGTCACGGAGATAGTGTCTTTCCCCTCCTTGACACGCTCCAGTGAAAACCGGGTAGCTTCTGCCGGCGCCATTATATTAATTTCTAAACTACTGGTATCGTAATTAGGGAGGTACTTGTTGACCTTTTTAATCAATTCAACGTCATGGGCACGCTCTTCGTTCAACCAGAATACAGCTGGTGTATTTGTCAATTGAGCTCGGGCAACCGCTAGTTTTATCCAGTTCTGAATGGGTTCGTCTTTCACTTGGCACATACGCCAGATATCGCCTTGCTCAACTTGATGAACTAGCAAAGTATTTCCATCAGCATCTTCGACTCTTATGGTTCCGTGCGCAGGCACTTCAAAGGTCTTGTCGTGGGAACCATATTCTTCAGCTTTCTGTGCCATAAGACCGACGTTGGGCACGCTGCCCATTGAGGCAGGGTCGAAGGCACCGTTGGCTTTACAAAAATCAATGGCTTCCTTGTAAACACCGGCATAGCAACGATCCGGAATAATGGCTTTGATATCATGAAGCTGTCCATCTGGCCCCCACATCTGGCCGGACGAGCGCAGAGCTGCCGGCATAGAAGCATCGATAATCACATCACTCGGAACATGCAGGTTGGTGATTCCGCGATCGGAATCTACCATAGCCATTTCGGGCCGGTTCGAGTAACACGCCTGGATATCCGCTTCGATCTCGGCACGTTCATTTTCCGGCAGGTTACCGATCTTAGTATAAACGTCTCCTATACCATTATTAGGATCCACGCCTAGTGATTCGAACTTTTCCGCGTGTTTTTTGAATACATCACGGTAATAGACAGTAACCGCATGTCCGAAAATAATTGGGTCAGACACTTTCATCATGGTTGCCTTAAGGTGCAGTGACATCAGCACACCCTGCGCCTTAGCGTCATCGATTTCCTCCGTCAGAAATTCACAAAGCGCATTGCGGTTCATGCAAGAAGCGTCAATCACCTCTCCAGCCTTCAAAGCAATGCCTTCTCTTAGTACGGTTTCTGTATTGTCTAACGTCAAGTGTCTAATTCTGACGATAGTGGGTGCATCCACGGTCGTTGATTGTTCGCTTTCAAAGAAATCGCCGGATTGCATGCTGACAACATGAGACTTGCTGTCCGCAGACCAAGCGCCCATGGGATGGGGGTTATTGCGCGCATAGTTTTTTACCGATGCCGGGGCTCGTCGATCCGAGTTACCTTCTCGGAGTACAGGATTAACCGCACTGCCCTTGACCTTGTCATAACGAGCCTTAATTTCTTGTTCTTGCTCATTAGCAGGCTCTTCCGGATATTCTGGTAGTGGATATCCCTTTTCTTGCAACTCTTTGACGGCTGCTTTTATTTGTGGGATAGAGGCCGAAATATTTGGAAGCTTGATTATATTAGCCATTGGGTCCTGCGTGAGTTCACCCAATTCCAACAGGTCATCGGATTGTTTCTGTTCATCACTAAGAAAGTCGGGGAAGTTGGCAATTATCCGGCTCGACAATGAAATATCCCGAATTTCAACATTAATGTTAGAAGCCTCAGAAAACACTTTTATAATCGGTAACAATGAGTAGGTCGCTAGAGCCGGCGCTTCGTCTGTTTTGGTATAGATAATGGTGGGTTTTTGCTCTGACATCATATTTCCTTATAATTACTCTTCACCGGTTGATAAATTTTAGTCTGAAACACATATCTCTGAGGTAATTAATTTTCAATGGCCGTTACGGACCTTTGATCAAGAATTTCTATCACTCAAAAAAAAGGCGCGTATTATAGCAGTGAAGGGATAGTGGTAATAGTAGGTGGAAATCAGCCAGAGGGCTTTATTTGCCCTGTTTTTATCGATAGAAACGAGAGTAGAGCATGACAATTTCGACATATCTTAAAGGGTTTTTTATACGCGACACTACTGTCGAAGATTCCGAGTTGATTTTGAATTTCATTAAGGAGCTGGCAGAGTACGAGCAATTGAGCCATGAAGTAGTAGCCACCATAGAGACTCTGCGGGAAACTTTGTTTGGTGAAAAGGCCTACGCCGAAGTAGTTATTGGTGAATTTGAGGGAGTACCTGTAGGTTATGCCCTTTTCTTTCATAACTTCTCGACTTTTACTGGGCGACCAGGAATATACTTGGAAGACATTTATGTAAATACAGAGATGCGTGGTAAGGGCTTCGGCAAATGTCTGCTGGCTTATATCGCCAAGCTGGCGGTTGAGAGAAACTGTACCCGAGTAGACTGGTCTGTATTGGACTGGAATGAACCATCAATCCAGTTCTATCGATCCATCGGAGCTATACCGATGGAAGCATGGACTGTGCAGCGATTACATGGTGATGCGCTTCTCAGCTTCGCAGGTGAATTCAAATAGCCCAACCAAGAATTATGGTCCCTAGCAGGAGAGTAGCTTGAGCAGGACAGTCTACGTTAATGGCGCGTTCGTTCCTGAAGAACAGGCTAAGATTTCTGTGTTCGACCGAGGCTTCATATTTGGCGATGGGGTTTACGAAGTAGTCCCTGTAATCAGCGGTAAATTGGTCGACAAACAGTACTTCCTCGAACGCCTGGACCGCAGTCTGGATGAGCTAAGTATTGCTTGGCCTTGCACCAAGCAAGAGTACATGGAAGTGATGGAGCAGCTGGTTGAGAGCAATCAACTAACTGAGGGAGTAGTGTATTCGCAGGTCACCCGCGGTATTGCTGACCGTGACTTTCCTTTTCCTGAAAACGTATCGCCTAGTTTTGTTGCTTTTACGTCGAACATGGAGTTATTAGACAACCCTCTTGTTAAGTCGGGCATCCACGTTATCACCACCCCCGACCTTCGCTGGCAACGACGCGACAGCAAGTCAGTAAACCTACTAGGACAGGTTTTGGCTAAACAGGATGCCATAACTCGTGGTGGGCATGAGGGATGGATGGTGGAAGACGGTATTGTGACCGAGGGCGTTTCATCATCAGCCTATATCGTTAAAAATGCTACAATTATTACTCGACCTCTTTCCAACGCTATCTTGCCTGGCATTCGCAGACGAACATTACTGGAAATTGCCAGCAATGTGGGTATCGACGTGGAAGAGCGCATATTCACTATAGAAGAAGCGCTCGCAGCAGATGAGGCTTTTATCTCTAGTGCCGCAACTATGACTTTAGGAGTTGTTAGTATTGACGGTCACCAAATCGGTAATGGGACACCTGGCCCAGTTACCATACGGCTACGAGAATTATACAAGGCACGCGTACTTAAGGAGGTGTCACAGCCCTAAATAAGCGGATATCAATTACCTGATGGACTAAATACGGTCAATCGTGAAAGTCATCACTTCATCCATAGTCGAAGCCCCGCTTGCAATCATGATCAAGCGATCTATGCCCAGAGCTACGCCGGCGCATTCGGGCAATCCATTCTTCATCGCCGCCAAATATTTTTCATCCACAGGGTATGTAGGAAGCTGGAGATTCTTACGAACATCCAGGTCAGATTCGAATCTAACTAGCTGTTCCTCGAGGTTGGTCAATTCGTAGTAGCCATTGGCCAACTCCATACGCTGGCAATATAGTTCGAAACGTTTAGCCACCGGTTCTCCGTATTTATTCTTTTCTACCGCCGCCAAAGCTGCTTGCGGCACTGGGTAATCATAGACAAAGCAGTGTTCGGGCATTTGTGGCTCGATGCAGGCACTCATTAATAACTGCAAGTAATCCGTATCTGTCAAAGAGTCGCCGTTCAATTCTATGTGGCTTTCAGCGATTCTCCGCAGCTCCTCCCCAGTAACGGTATAGGGATTTATACTCAGGAACTGCTCGAATAGCTGCCGATAGGAAAGACGCGGCATCGGACTAAAGTTAAGTAGCTGGCAGATTAGTGACTCCACTTCATCCATTAGTTGTATCATGGAATAACCTGTCCGATACCATTCCAGGATCGTAAACTCTGGGTTATGTACCTTGCTGGTTTCCCCTTGTCGAAAAGCCTTACAGATTTGAAAAATCGATCCTACGCCTGCCGCTAACAATCGCTTCATGGCGAACTCGGGAGAAGTCTGCAAGAAGTAAGGCACTGCAACCGGGCTATTGGATAATTTAGTCTCTAATGACTGAATATAAACGTCAGTTACCGTATATGGGGACAGCAATGGAGTGTCTATTTCAAGGACGCCTCGGTCAGCGAAAAACTGCCGAATTTCAGCGAGTAGCTTGGCACGTAAGTGAAGTGTTTCGGTGCTGGTTCCTGGTTTCCAGTCGACCATAGGCTATATCGCCTAACAGTTACTTATTAACACGGTTCTGGTATTCCCCTGTCCGCGTATCGATTCGCAGAACATCACCGATATTAATGAATAGGGGAACTTTCACTAGCGCACCGGAGCTCAAAGTAGCAGGCTTGGTGCCGCCCTGCGCCGTATCGCCTTTCAACCCGGGATCGGTATCAGTCACCTCTAGCTCAATAAAATTTGGCGGAATCACTGAAATAGGTGCGTTATTCCAAAGAACAACTTGATAAACGTCTTGTTCTTTGAGCCAATTTCTCGCTTCATTAATCGCATTCGCATCAGCTGCTACCTGCTCATAACTTTCGTCGGTTTTCATAAAATGCCAAAATTCACCGTCTTCATACAAGTATTCCATGTTGGTTTCCATAACATCAGCGCCTTTTATGGATTCTCCGGACTTGTAAGTACGTTCCCAGACACGACCATTGAGTAGATTCCTAAACTTTACGCGATTGAAAGCCTGACCCTTGCCAGGCTTCACGATCTCGTTCTCAAGAATGGAACAGGGCTCGCCTTCCACTAACACTTTTAAACCTGTCTTAAATTCGTTTGTCGCGTAACTCGTCATTTGTTCCCTCACGCTGCTACATTGATCAATGTGTATCTTGGCTTTTGCTGTTATGATTCGCCAGTTTTCTTGCATTCGAGTTTATACCCGGTATTAATACAAAGTAATGAATCAAGTAGTGGTTTCATTGATTAAGTCCGAGTTGCTCGAAAAATGGCAAGAGATATTATCCGATGTGATTACAGATCCAAAGGAATTATTGCGCATCCTAGAGTTGAATAATGAGGGCTGTGCAGCTTTTTGCCGGGAGCCATTACACGACATACGGTACAATCCAGCTTTTTACTATGTATTCTGATGATTAATTACTCAGCTTTCTCTTTCTCTTTTTCTTCGACCTTTCGCAATACTTCAACTCGGGTTACGTTTCTGAAGCCCTGCGGTAATTTGTTCCCTCGACGACCGCGTTCCCCTCGATAATGTTCAAGATCTGAGGGCTTGAGGTTGTGATGCCGCCGACCGGCATGCACAACCAGAGTCTCTTCAGGGGAAAGCACCGCGAGTGCCGCAACAAATTCAACGCGCTCTGCTACCCGAGCACTAGGAATTCCAATAATTTTATTACCTTTCCCCTTGGCTAGGCGCGAAAGATCACTGATTGGGAATACCAGCATCCTGCCTTCATTACTGACAGCTACAATAAGGTCCTTTCCATGGTCAACAACCATGCAAGCAGGCAAAACTTTCGAGTTTTTGGAACATTTCAGGATGGCCTTACCTGACTTGTTCTTACTGACTAGATCGCCCATCTTGGCGATAAACCCATATCCTGCATCACTGGCCAGCAAAATGTCTCTGTCATCATCACCGATGACAACCCCTTCGAATGTCGCACTGGGAGGCGGATTAACTCGACCGGATACCGGCTCACCCTGCCCACGTGCTGAAGGAAGACTGTGGGCAGCAAGCGTGTACGCCCGCCCGGTCGAGTCCAAGAAGACAGCCATCTGGTTACTTTTCCCGCGTACAGCAATTTTGAAACCATCACCGGATTTGTACTGAAGAGATAGCGGATCAACATCGTGGCCTTTGGCAGAACGCATCCAGCCTTTTTCTGACAAAACAATGGTTACTGGTTCTGTAGTGAGTAATTGAGTTTCACTGAACGCTTTGGCCTCGCTCCGTTCGACTATCTCCGTTCTTCGCTCATCACCGAATCTTTCAGCTTCAGCCTTGATCTCTTTTTTGATGAATGTCTTTAGCCTAGCTGAGGAACTAAGTAGTAACTCTAATGCCTTTCTTTCTTGATTAAGCTCTTTCTGTTCAGCCTTAATCTTAACCTCTTCCAGTTTGGCCAACTGGCGTAACTTAAGTTCCAGAATCGCCTCGGCCTGACGCTCGGAAATCTTGAATTTTTTAATCAACGAGGGTTTGGGCTTGTCTTCCTTCCGAATTACCTTGATCACTTCTTCGATATTCAGATAAGCAACCAGGAGCCCGTCAAGGATATGCAAACGATCAAGAATCTTGTCAAGACGAAACTGCAGGCGGCGCTCGACAGACGTTGTGCGGAATTGGAGCCATTCTTTTAACAGCACCCGAATATCCTTCACTTGCGGTCGCTTGTTAATACCAATCATGTTGAAATTGACGCGATAATTCTTCTCCAGGTCCGTCGTAACAAACAAATGTGACATGAGAGCATCACAGTCGACCCGGTTGGAACGAGGAATAACCACTATACGAGTTGGGTTCTCATGGTCTGATTCGTCCCGTAAATCCACTATCATTGGTAGTTTCTTCTTTTGCATCTGGGTAGCAATTTGTTCAAGCACCTTGGCGCCAGACACCTGATAAGGCAACGCGGCAATTATTATTTCGTTATTTTCAACAACATAAGTTGCCCTTAGTTTTAGAGATCCCCTGCCATTCTCGTAGATTTCCAGTATTTCCTTTTTAGGTGTAATGAGGTGAGCTTCGGTGGGAAAATCGGGGCCCTTGATATATTTGCAGATGTCAGCGACGGTCGCTTTAGGGTTGTCTAGTAAATGGACGCAAGCTTTGGCAACTTCATTCAGGTTATGGGGAGGGATGTCCGTTGCCATGCCAACGGCGATACCACTTCCGCCGTTTAGCAAGACATTAGGCAAGCGAGCTGGCAATACCTCGGGTTCTTCCAGTGTGCCATCAAAATTGGGTTTCCAGTCAACCGTACCCTGGCCCAGCTCACCCAGCAGCACGTCGGCATAACCCCGCAAACGCGATTCGGTATAGCGCATCGCGGCAAAGGATTTGGGGTCGTCCTGGGATCCCCAATTACCCTGTCCGTCCACCAATGGATAACGATAGGTGAAGGGCTGGGCCATAAGCACCATGGCTTCATAACAAGCGGCATCACCGTGAGGATGGAATTTGCCAATAACATCACCGATGGTTCGAGCTGATTTCTTGAACTTGGCTGCAGCCTTGAGCCCGAGTTCGGACATTGCGTAGACAATTCTTCGCTGTACTGGTTTTAGACCGTCGCCGAGATTGGGAAGCGCTCGGTCGTTGATGACATACATGGAGTAGTTGAGATAGGCCTGTTGCGTGTAGTTCTTCAGAGCTATCTGCTCGACGCCGTCTTCGTTAACTGTTATATCTCGGTTCATTGATGTCTTAGTCTTCGCTCAGTTCTATTCTGCTATGTTCGCTAGGTTTCCGCTCGTTTCGAGCCATTCCTTGCGATCAGGGGCACGATTCTTAGCTAGCATCATATCCATTATTGCAAAGGTACCGGTTTTCTTCTTATCCAAAGCATCTTCTTCGAGGGTTAACTGCACCAATCTCCTGGTGTCGGGAGCCATCGTAGTCTCGCGAAGTTGCATAGGATTCATTTCACCCAGCCCCTTAAATCGCTGCACATTGATTTTACCAGTTTTCTTTTCAGCAGCGATGGAATCCAAGATGCCTTTTTTCTCGTCTTCGTCGAGGGCATAAAACACCTCCTTGCCTATATCAATACGAAATAGCGGCGGCATTGCAACAAACACGCGACCAGCTTCCACAATTGGCCTGAAGTGCTTGACGAATAATGCGCAAAGTTGCGTAGCGATATGCAAACCATCGGAATCAGCATCAGCGAGAATGCAGATCTTACCGTATCGCAATCCCTCGATTTTACTAGGCAAGGGATCAATGCCCAAAGCTATGGCAATATCGTGTACTGTCTGGGAGCCAAGAATCTCACTCGAATCCACTTCCCAGGTATTCAGAATTTTTCCGCGTAACGGCATGATAGCTTGGAACTCCCTGTCCCTGGCCTGCTTGGCAGAACCACCAGCCGAATCCCCTTCTACCAGGAAAAGCTCTCCAGCCATCGCATCCTCTGTCGAACAGTCCGCGAGCTTACCCGGCAGAGCTGGTCCAGACGTAACCTTCTTGCGTGCTACTTTCTTGCTGTCCTTCAGCCGACTTTGAGCGTTGCTTATGCACAGCTCCGCGATTGCTTCGGCTTCATCGGTATGTTGGTTCAACCATATGCTGAATTCATCTTTGACAACACCTCCGACAAAACCCGTGCATTGCCGCGAAGACAGCCGCTCTTTTGTTTGCCCCGAGAATTGCGGATCCATCAGCTTAGATGAAAGTACGTAACAACAATTTCCCCAAACATCGTCCGGGGATAACTTGAGCCCTCGCGGTAAAAGGTTCCTAAATTCACAAAACTCCCGCAGGGCATCCGTTAATCCTGTACGCAGACCACCTACATGAGTGCCACCAAGGGGGGTGGGAATCAGGTTAACATAGCTCTCCGCCATAACTTCCCCACCGCCGGGTAGCCACTGAATGGCCCAGTCCACAGCTTCATCATTCCCCTGAATCGACCCTATAAAAGGTTCTTGTGGCAGAGTTTCGTACACTGCCGTTGCGAAGGTAAGATAATCGGTCAATCCGTCTTCGTAGCACCACTCTTCACTTTGGGCTTTTGCTTTAGGGGCGGTATTGTCGATGAATACTACTTTGAGCCCAGAACAGAGCACTGCTTTCGCCCTGAGTACATGCTTAAGCTTAGGGATGGAAATGTTGACAGAGTCAAAGTACTTACCGTCGGGAAGAAATTTTACGGTGGTACCGGTGTTGCGTTTACCTACTGTGCCAATGGCCTTCAATTCCGAGACTTTCTCTCCTCCCTTAAACTTCATGGAATAGACTTTGCCGTCCCGTTTGACCGTTACCTCGAGATATTCCGACAGCGCGTTTACCACAGAAACACCGACACCGTGCAGACCGCCGGAGTACTGATAATTCTTGTCGGAGAATTTGCCGCCAGCATGAAGGCGCGTGAGAATAAGTTCTACACCACTTACTTCCTCATCCTTGTGTTTGTCCACCGGCATGCCTCTGCCATCATCACTGGCTTCGATGGAGCCATCCAAGCTTAACGTAACAGTAATAGTGCGAGCAAACCCCACCAGGGCCTCGTCGACGCTGTTATCAATCACCTCTTGTATCATGTGATTCGGGCGTGTTGTATCAGTGTACATGCCCGGGCGTTTCCGCACCGGATCCAGCCCGGTCAATACTTCTATCGCGTCGGCGTTATAGCTGTTTGTCATCTATTTTGCGTGAACCAGAGGGACGAAACTTTACTGCAGATGAATAATACCTTATCGCACAGATTGGCCAATACTTGATAGTAAAAACTCGAAGACTGCTGGCAATTCACCCTCGAAGTTATCGTAACTGTGGCTTCCTTTTTCGCGGACTAAGCAATTTTTTTCACCGTACTTCTCCACTGCAAGACGATAATCGAGAACTTCATCACCGGTCTGCAACAAAACCCAGAAATTATCAGGATTCATTAGTGGGGACCTCTCGAGTTGTAGCAATTCATCCAAGTGATCTTCAGTCACAGAATGAATAGTATCCGAGTAATAGTTTCTATGCTCTCCGAGTAGAGACTCACAAGCATCAAAAGGCCGAACAGCAGGATTGATAAGCACCGCGGGCAAATCATATTCCTCTGACAGAAAAGTCGCATAACACCCGCCAAGTGAACTTCCTATGAGCATTATGTCCATTCCTTTGTGCACATCAATTATTGTGCGAAGTTCCTTAATCGTTTCAACTGGACCATTCTTAATCTCAGGAACACATATCTGGGACCCCCTCTCAGATCGATTACAGAACTCAATAGTCTGTTGGGCCTTCTTGGACAATGGCGAACTGAGAAACCCGTGTAGGTATAGACAGAAGCTTTGTCGGGACAATTAATACTCCGAACGGCCGCAGTCTACTTGGGAAGTAAACTCAGTAACACGTATCACTTTGGTATCGATACTGCCGTCTTCAGATAGCTTCAATATCCGATAGCCAGGATTGACCTTATCCAGTGCAAAATGGGCAACGTTTGGTTTGAACTGGATACAGGTGGACGGAGTACACAGACAACGGATCGATTTGTGAACATAGTCAAGCCCTTGGTGAACATGGCCGTAAACCACACAATTGGGTTTTTGAAACTGAGTAATAATCTGGAAAAACTTTTCCCCATTTTTTAAGCCAATTCCTTCCATCCAGCCAGCATTCCCTTTGATCGGATTGTGGTGTAAACAAATCATGCAATGATCAACCGAAACATCAGACTCAACCGCCTGCAGACTGCTTTCAAGAAACTCTATTTCATCCGCTGACAAATTGCCATATACCTGTCCCGAGACACTAGTATTGAGAAAAAGAATTTGCCAATTATTGATCTGTACCAGTTTTTCATAGATGCCAGCTCCATAAGCAACTTTTTCCATCATGCTGAGATCGTCATGATTTCCTGGTATCCACCGGTAAGGGATACCTAAATCGCCCATGATATTCATGAAGCTCTTATAGGCTTCTTCCGACGCATCTTGAGCTATATCCCCAGTGGCCAATATGAAGTCAATTTCAGTCTCATTCTGTTTCACAATATTGACGACATGATTCAGACTATTGTGAGTATTCATCTCCAACAAGGTGCCCTCAGGGCTACCGAAAAGATGAGTATCAGTTATGTGCAGTAGGGAAATAGTATTTCTTGCAGCCAACCTGGTCATGACTACGTTGTGGGCTTTTTATATCTTAAACAATAGCTCTGGTACATTTGCGCTTCTTCCTGCCTTTAGACAGTGTGTTAAGCATTCACCTAAAAACTTGTTAACCTGCATTTTTTCATCGGCGTGATACATTTTGGGATTTGGCTGCGAGTAACGAGGCTTCAAATTTCGATGCCCTTGATAAGATACAACCTCGGCCGTGCTGGCATCATGATAAACCCTTACCAGCATCGGTGAATTAGTCATCCATTTTTTTAATTCAGGTTGTTGGGTTATCTCCATTATGGTTGTGTATTTAAATGCTTCCAGGATTTTAATTTTAACAGTAACTTTCTGGCTTGAATTATAAAAATCCGCAATACAAAACTCAGAAGTGAGCCCTTCTAGTATTTTTTCAGGTTCTTTGTTTGAAATGGTTCGCTTCATTTCTTCGTGGTTTGAAATATCAGAATCGAGCAGCGGATACCCCATAGCTGATCGGTCTCTATAAGCCCGCAGTTGCGGTACCAGTTTAAGCAATCGAATATAATTAGCATCACATTCAGCCATTTGCTTAATCAGGTCGATACTGTAGTTACTTTTTGACATGTTCCTCTTTTTTCTTTTTCTCTTTGCTCAAAGCATGTATGCCTTAAGAGTAAAAAACCAGTCTAGTAGTTGACTTCTACTGCGCGACCACTAAATGGGTTCTTAATTGTAACGATTTAGCTGAGTAATGCGAGTCCGTTGGTTAGGATTCTTTAGTTGTCGGTGAGTGTTTTTGTATCCTGACATTCTTAAAGCCATTGCTCGAGCAATTCAGCTTTGTTCAGTTCTAGCCATTGCAACGCTATTATTGACATGGCATTGTTTATTAGACCGGAGTTCACACCTGCTAAAGCCTCTTCGAAGGGCAAGACTGTGACTTCAATGTCTTCATGCTCCTCAGTCAACCCATGCACCCCCCCGACACTACGAGCATCAACTCGACCGCAGCACAGTGTGCCTTTCTCATTACTGGTTCCAGGACTAT
>JAKUTG010000320.1:0-2631 GCA_022447905.1 Pseudomonadales bacterium
TGCCGCCGAAACTGGAGCTGATGCAATTTCTCATGGTGCTACCGGTAAAGGCAATGACCAGGTACGTTTTGAATTAGGCGCCTATGCTCTGAGTCCTTCTATAAAAATTATCGCTCCATGGCGTGAGTGGGATTTGAATTCCAGGGATAGGCTGCTCGCCTATTGCAACGAACATAGTATTCCCGTTGAAAAAAAACGCGGAAGTAAATCTCCCTACTCGATGGATGCCAACCTACTGCACATCTCCTACGAGGGCGATAGGCTTGAAGATCCAGCCGCGGAGCCGGAAGAATCAATGTGGCTTTGGACCGTTTCTCCTGAGGAGTCTCCGGATCAGGCAACTTATATTGAGCTAGAATATATAAAGGGGGATATTGTAGCCATTAACGGTAAGCTATTGACACCAGTGGAAGTGTTGACTCGACTTAACGAAGTAGCAGGAGCCAACGGTGTGGGTCGAGCAGATATTGTCGAGAACCGCTACGTAGGAATGAAGTCTCGTGGCTGTTACGAAACACCTGGTGGGACTGTCATGATAAAAGCACATCGTGCGATCGAATCCTTAACTCTTGATCGAGAACTCGCACATCTGAAAGATGAACTAATGCCTCGCTACGCTTCTCTTGTTTACAATGGTTACTGGTGGTCTCCGGAACGTTTGGCGTTGCAAACTCTTATTGATTATTCTCAACAGCACGTCAACGGCAAGATTCGTATAAAGCTGTATAAAGGAAATGTTATCGTTGTTGGGCGCGAGTCCAATGATTCCCTCTTCGATGAAGCGATCGCAACCTTCGAGGACGATGCCGGGGCCTATAACCAGGCCGATGCGGCGGGTTTCATTAAATTAAATGCTCTACGTATGCGTATTGCGGCTTTGAAAGGTCGCAAGTAGTTAGATGCTAGTTAGTTGTAGTTTTCGAGTCGTATTCGCATAAGTCCTCGATGATGCATTCACCACACCTTGGTTTGCGGGCGATGCAAATATAGCGCCCGTGCAAAATTAACCAATGGTGGGCATCTAGCAGGAATTCCCTGGGAACCAACTCTAGTAGATTTTCTTCGACTTCCAGTACGTTTTTGCCGGGTGCTAAACCAGTTCGGTTGGATATCCTAAATATATGGGTATCTACCGCCATAGCTGTTTGTCTGAAGGCGGTATTCAAAATCACATTTGCAGTCTTGCGACCGACACCCGGGAAGGATACTAGGGCCTCACGTGTGTCAGGCACTTTTGAATTGTATTTTTCAACCAGTATGGCACATGTCTTGACAATGTTTTCAGCCTTATTGTTAAACAAGCCAATTGTCTTGATGTAATGCTTCAATCTTTGCGCTCCAAGTCTGAGGATGGCTTCTGGCGTGTCGGCAATTCTATATAGTTTCTCTGTTGCTTTGTTGACGCTCACATCTGTGGCCTGCGCCGACAATATGACAGCAATAAGTAGTTCGAAAGTGTTACGGTAGTTTAGCTCGGTGGTAGGGTTTGGATTTGCTTTACGCAAACGCTGAAAAATTTTTGTGCGCTTTTCTTTATTCATTTTCCAAAGTGTGCCTGCCATTGTCAGGGGGTTGACGCCTGCGCGCCTGAACTCGTGCTACTGCCGCTGCAATTTCTTTCCTCGCTTTCACCCGGGAAAATGGCTGAACGCCATTCGGTTCCTGTTGCTCGGTTTGTACTTGCGTGGAACCGCCTTGTCCCAAGCTTTTATCTGGGGCTTTATCCAGGCGGTAATTATGATATTCATAGCGCTGCCGCCTGTATTCTCCTCGACACCGTTGATTTAACAAATCAGTGCTGGATAGTCTCCCTACCGCGTAGTATGAGACCAAAGGTATCATGTCGATACAATCTACTGGGCAAGGCTCCATACAAAGTTCACAGCCGGTGCATTCCTGTTGGACTACAGTGTGCATCAACTTAGGACCCCCAATGATTGCGTCTACCGGGCATACATCAATACACTTTGTACAACCGATACATTCTGCTTCCCTGATGATGGCGGTTTCGTAAGGCTTTACATTGCCATGTTCAAGATTGAGCGGCCCTGGTGATTGGTTAAGAAGGTCAGCTAGCCAATTAATAGTTGCCTCACCACCTGGTGGACACTTGTTGATTGCTTCACCTTGAGTAATGGCAAAGGCATAGGGACGACATCCCGCATAGCCGCATTTTCCGCATTGGGTTTGCGGTAATATTTGATTCACCAGTTCTGTCAGTCGGTTTTGTTTCTCATTTTTCTGCCGCAGGTAGAGCCAAGTTTTGAAAATAAGCCAGCTCGTTGCTGTGGCGACCAGAAGCCATGGTGCTATTTTTAAGTAGGGGACGTTGGCAAGGAGCAACATTTATCTCAAAGGAGTCCTGACGCCTAGCAATTCGACTGGTAGGCATCTGGTAAATGGGTCGTGCTAATCGTTAAAAAGACCGATGGAATGGGCTGTAGGTATTCGATACTGTTTCAATATTTGCTACTCGCTGGCTAGTGCGGTCTCGTGATTGATTACAATCTGGTAGCCATTTTTGTTTTCAAACACCACATTCTCGGCTTGGTTGTTTCGTTATAATTGTGAGAAGTGATTAAAATACTGAACCAGTGTGCCATAAAGAGCATCGACCGTCCACTTGCGCCC
>JAKUTG010000321.1:0-2605 GCA_022447905.1 Pseudomonadales bacterium
CCGCGTTCCGAGGGGCGCGGTCCCCACACCCCCATCTTCGATCAGAACGGAACCCTCTGGTTCACCATGCACTCCGGGATGGTTGGTCGCCTTATTCCGGCGACCGGCGACATGCGGATCATGGCCACACCGACCGCTAATACCTATCCATACGGCATCGTCGTAAATTCCAAAGGAGTGCCTTGGTATGTCGACTTCCGCGGTAACCGCATTGGCCGTGTCGACCCAGACACTATGGAAATTCAGGAATTCACTCTACCGGACCCCGATGCACGACCCCGGCGGATTGCCATCACCCCGGATGACGTGATCTGGTACACCGATTACGCTCGTGGTTACCTTGGTCGGTTCGACCCGGTCACTGGCGCCGTGCGGGAGTGGGCCTCTCCGGGCGGACCCGAGTCCAGGCCCTACGGCATCGCCACGGTCGGCAACGCCGTGTGGTATAGCGAGTCATCGGTGAGGCCGAACACTCTCGTGCGCTTCGATATCGAAACGGAACGCTTTCAGACGTGGGTGATTCCGTCTGGAGGCGGCGTGGTGCGCAACATGATGGCTACGGCCAACGGCGACCTTGTGCTGGCCTGCAGTGCTGTAAACCGCGTCGCGCTGGTGGAAATCGGTAACGAATAGCCGCGAGCGTTTGTCGGTTGTTCTCGGTTTTACCAGTCGATATCTGATTCCGAGATTTCCAAGGCCAAAAGGGATTCTCGCTGGGAGCCCAGAATTAATATCCACGAGGGTATGGCCAAGCTGATTGGCTGGTTGAACAAAAGCAGGTAACTTTTTGATTCATAAAACATACGACCGCTATATTTTTTTGTTCCTCGTCATAGCGTTGATATTCGCAAGTTTTGGAATATCGGCTGATTTGGCTGATTCCAGAGTTTCAACTGAGAAGGAGCAGATTGCCTTTGCACTAAAATTTGGCTCAGGAGACCTGAATCCACATCACTTCTTGCATCCTGCATTTCTTTCGTATGTTTTGTTCGGCTTTTACGGAGCCTTCTTTACGATCGGTAAACTTTTGGGGACTTTCCCATCGGTGACCGCTTTCGAACGCCTCTACTTTTCTGACCCGTCTATATTTTTCTTGATCGCAAGAATCTTCGTGCTCGTTTTATTGCTTGTTGCGATTTTTGTAACCTATAAAATCGCTCATAAAACATTCAACCGCAGAACGGCCTTAATCGCTTCCTGCTTTATGGTGTTTTCTCCTGTAGTCATCAAATGGTCGCATTATGCTTCAGCCGATATCCCGTTGATGTGTATTTCATTATTAACATTTATTTTTTGCCTGAGGATTTTTCAAAAAGGACTACTGCGGGATTATTGTATTTGCGGCTTATTGATAGGACTGAGTGTAGCCACTAAATACAATGGGGCTCCTCTAATTGCACCATTTCTTGTCGCTCACTTCTGCTGCTCGGCAAACGAGAGATGGCCTCAAAGAATATTTAGCCCAAAACTCATTAAAGGAGTTTGCTTCATAGTATTTGGCTTTTTTATTGGCGCCCCGTTCAGTTTTCTTGATTACCAGACGTTTTTGTCAGAACTTTCTAGGGGATGGGCACGCTCGACTTCGGGAGAATATAACTTTTCCACTTGGCAAACAGATAAACCAGGCTGGATATACATTCTCACAAACACAATCCCTTTTGGTCTCACTATCCCTATCGCAATCGTAACGCTTTTGGGATTAGGCCATGCATGCTGGCGGCGCGAACAGGTCGACTATCTCTTCCTGAGTTTTATTGCCTTGGCCTATCTGATGGCCGGCAACAGCATTTTTCTGAAGCCCAGACATTTCTTACTTATATTTCCTTTTATGTTCATCCTGGGGGCACGAGCTATCACAGAGATAGCAGAAAACATTTCGCCTGTTAGGAAAACGCAGCATCTGTTAATTGCAGGGACGTCCATATTATTGGTGGTTCCGGCAGCTATAAATATAATTAAATTCGATTACCGTATAGCCCAACCCCATGTGGGTCTTGAGGCAAAAGAATGGATAGAAGAAAACATTCCTTCTAACACAAAAATAGCAAGCTTTAACGGATTGCCGCTCAAAGCAAATCGCGATTCCCTGGAGAGGCAGCTTAAAGAAATTCAAGAGAAAAACCTTGGTCAGGGTATAGAGATTCAGAAACATATTCAGCACAATGACATTTTTGACGTTACCTATGACCTGACGATCCTACCCGTGCCTTGGAATGAGACTTACGATCGTGAAGATTTTGATTTCGATAATCACATACGGGAAGGGATCAAATACTTTATCTTCACTAAGGAGCTTGAGGAGTATCTTTCCGACAGCCAAACATACAAGCTCCAGGTTGCCTATTACAACGCAGTGAGAGAACACTGCCTATTGATTAAAGAATTCAGAAAACTGAGCGTAGAGCTAGAACCGGGCCACCTTGGCGAGCAGGACTATATCCAGATATACAAACAGAAAGACGCCAGTCCCCCTCGCCTCTCCACCACGCGGCGCGACCCAGCCTCACCGGCCGTCAACCCCAGTAGTGCTATAAACCACGTCGCCTTAGTGGAACTTATTAACTAGCGCCAGGGCGTGCAAAGCAACTTTCACGAGGAGCAACAT
>JAKUTG010000322.1:0-2602 GCA_022447905.1 Pseudomonadales bacterium
CCGCATTGAGTCTACTTCGTATACTCGAGGAAGAAGCATTGAAGGAAAATACAGAAGCACTCGTAGTTTAGGTGCCGCTGGATACAGCAACCTTTCTGATGAACGAAAAGCGTCACGAAGTCAACCAAATCGAAAATAGATTGGGTACCCGTCTCGTAATACTGCCTTCAGCACATCTGCAAGGGCCGGAGTTGAACATCAAAAGATTGCGTAGTGAGGATATTGATGAGATGGGCTCCCATGCGAGCCACGAGCTTAAATCAATCCGCCCTTCTAATGACTCTCTGGAGCAGTATTCTTTCGAGCAAAAGCCACCTGAAGCGGCGGTTAAATTGGAGCAACTTGCTACTGAGCCACCTCCTGTTTCTCCGGTCAGCGTGAAAACACCGTCTGCACCATCAATCATTGGTTTCTTCGCCAAAGTACGTAATCTATTCTCTAAAACGGTCGTATTGGTAGAAGAAGAATCAGATAACGCCGAAAAGCCAAAAAGTAACACTCGAAATCGTCGCCGTCACACAGGGCAACGTCGAGGAGGATCAAACCGTCGCAGCCAGACTAGCGGCAGTAACGCTCACAATAGTCCAGGAACTGCCGATTCAGGTAGCCCCCGGGAGGGGCAAAAGAGACAGGCCCGCGGCAACTCACAGTCTAATCGTAACCGCAGACCTCGTAATAGTCGAAAAACAACTGACCAGGGAAACAGTCAACCCGCTGTCCAAAATAGCTCTTCAAGTACGGCGGATAATCAAAAGCGCAAGCCTGAGCAAGAAAGCAAAACAGGCACCGAGGGCTAACGCAACTAGGCCATCGCGATTACTGTTGTTAGGCTTTGATCAAGTTAGGCGATATTTTCAATTCGTGCCGTCTAGGGAAGCAAGTCGATGCACTCTATCTGGTTGGAGGACCCCATTTCGACAAATATTTAGTCATGTGAGGACGTCCATCTTGAACCAACGTAGATCGGACCCTGTTAATTTCTAGCTCATAGCTATCGGTTGTCAGTTGACCTCGGATGTGTTGGAAACGAAGATATACCAGGTAAGTATTAAGCACATCTGTCTCGCAATAATTACGGATCACGTCGATGTGACCTGCGGTGTAATGGCGCCATACATCCGCCCCACTCACACCCATTTTCCCAGGCAGACCTAAAAGTTGCGAAATCTCGTCCAGAGGTGCAGTCGCTCTGGCCTGGAATCCCGACAGAACATCCATAAGATCAATATGACGCCAGTGATATCGATTTGCATAGTTATTCCATCTGAATTCTCTGTCGGTATCGCCGTTTTCCCAGTAACGTTTTGAGACGACACTGTTATACAGCGCACGATAATGTATAACAGGGAGATCAAATCCCGAACCATTCCAGGATACAAGGGTTGGGTCGTATCTCTCAATCCCACTGAAAAACCGCTCCAAGAGCTCCTTTTCAGTTGAATCTTTGTCCCCCAAACTCCAGACCCGAAATCCGTCACCCTCCTTAAGGGCAACAGCTATCGCGACTATACGATGGTAGTGAAGTGCCAAAAAATCGGAACCACCTGTTTTTTGACGTCGTCGATGTGCCATCGCACGAGCGACATCTTGATCATCGATACCGTCTAACCCCAGTGTTGTCCTTCCAGAATCCGCGTCTGGTACTGTTTCTATATCAAAGACAAGAACTGGTGAATTAAACACTGCTTGCCTTAGATAGTCTCAACTTCTATGGCAACAGCAGCGAGGTATTGTTTCGGTTGCCACATCATCAATCTATCGACGATAAAATATAATCTTTCAATCCCTCGCCCCCTTTGGAAATAGACATCGGTTCTGGAGATTGTCTGATGGCGACATCCGGATCTTTCAATCCATGCCCGGTTAAAGTACAGACCACGACTGAATCATCTGGAATATTTCCTTTTTTCATCTCGTCACAGAGACCCGCTATTGCAACTGCAGATGCCGGTTCACAAAAAACACCACAACGATCCGCCAGCATTTTTTGAGCCCAGAGGATGTTTTCATCATCGGAACTCCTGAACCAGCCATCTGATTCGATCACGGCGGTATTAGCTAAATTCCATGACTGTGGATTTCCAATACGGATTGCAGTGGCAATTGTTTCCGGGTCCTCAATAGGACCACCAGATAGAAATGGCGCAGCGCCGGCGGCCTGACAACCAACCATTCGTGGCTTGGTTCCAGTGATTTCGGCATCAGTATATTCGACATATCCCATCCAGTATGCGCTTATATTTCCAGCATTACCGACCGGAAGAAAATGATAATCCGGCGCGAAACCAAGTTCATCCGCGACCTCAAAAGCAGCTGTTTTCTGCCCCTGCAGGCGGAAAGGATTGACTGAATTGACCAACGTAACCTCTGCCTCCTCCGTTATTCGTTTGACGATATCCATCGCATCGTCGAAGTTTCCTTCAATCTGGACAACTTTGGCACCGTGCATCATCGCCTGGGCAAGTTTACCCATCGAGATCTTACCCGCTGGTATTACCACAACAGCTCGAATCCCAGCACGGGCTGCATATGCTGCAGCGGATGCAGAAGTATTACCCGTGGATTCACAGATAACGGCCTTACTACCGCTGTGTAAAGCCAT
>JAKUTG010000323.1:0-2576 GCA_022447905.1 Pseudomonadales bacterium
ACCAGGGCCTGAGTTTTTTCATTGTGGATAATAAAACACCTGGCATTACCATGGATCCGGTAATCAATATTTTAGGGGACCACTCTTTCAATAACGTTTTTCTAAATAATGTAAGAGTTCCTAAAGAAAATCTTGTCGGTGGTAAAAACAGGGGGTTTTACAATCTAATGACTGCTCTGGATTATGAACGCATTACCTTGGTGGGGGTAGGCGGTTTTAAACGGATGTTTGAAGAGTTGTTGGATTATGTGAAATCAACTAAATATAACGGTGAGTTGCTGGCAAAGAAGCAGTCTGTTAGGAATAAAATGGCCAGGATTGCCACCCGAATTGAGATAGGGTACATGCTGTTTTGGCGAACTGCAGAAATGCTGGATCATGCTCAGGATCCGAATGTGGAGTCCTCAATTCTTAAACTAACGGCAACTGAGTTGGCACGTGACATGGCTGAATTAGCCATGGAAATATTGGGGCCTTACGGTCAGCTGACCGGGAAATCGAAGTGGGCTCCAATAAGGGGGCTGGTTGCTCGGGGGTTTTTAGAAAGCATCTCCGCCACCATTGGCGCAGGAACCTCGGAAGTTCAGCGCAACATCATCGCCCAGCGTGGCCTTGGCCTACCAAGGCATTAGTGCTTGCATTAGATAGAGATAAAGTAGGGTTTTGAAAAAACGTATTACCTAGCGTTATTACTAAAACACACAAGGTTGCAAGAATGAACATGGATCTAACCGAAGAGCAAAAAATACTGCGTCAAGCAGCGGAAGAATTTTTGCGTAAGGAATGCCCGAAAGATTTAATGCGCCAACGCAGGGATGACAGTAGGGAATTCAATAGCGCACTATGGCAGAAAATGGCCAATCTAGGCTGGATGGGGGTCGGTATCCAAGAGGAATACGGTGGCTCCGGTGGAAACTTTAGCGATTTAGCAGTATTAATCGAAGCTATGGGAGGGGTGTGTTTGCCAGTACCCTTCTTCTCTACGGTAGTGATTAGTGCCGCCACATTGGAACAGTCTTCGGCCAGTGACCTGAAAACAAAATTGTTACCACGGATTACAGCGGGGGAGCTAGTCTGCTCCTATGCTGTAACAGAACCAGGGAATACTTATGGCTTGGTGAACATCCAAACCAAAGCTATACCCGATGGAGATGGCTTCAGCATAAATGGCAGCAAATTATTCGTGGAATACGCAAGATCAGCAGATTACCTTCTCACTGTCGTCCGCGAAGGTAAGGATTTACTAATTTTAATGGTGGACTCCAGTGCCCCGGGTATAGAAATAGAACCCTACGATACTCTCGACTACGCCGACCAATGTGAAGTGCGCTTTAACCAGGTAAAAGTGCCGGTTTCTTCTGTTATAGCCCGAGGCGGCGAAGCCACAACCTTGTTAAAGAATTTAGAAGAACGATCCGCTGCTGGAAAATGTGCTGAAATTTTGGGCGGAATTCAAGTTGTTCTGGATATGAGTGTTGATTATGTCAAAGACAGGGAACAGTTTGGGCAGGTCGTGGGCTCATTTCAAGCCGTACAGCATCACTGCACTAACATGGTGGTCGAGGTCGACAGTTGCCGCTACATTACTATGCAGGCAATATGGAGAATCACACAGGGTTTGCCTGCTACAAAAGAAGTAGCCATGGCTAAATCTTATACCAGCGCCGCGGCTATTCGGGTTACCAAGTTGGGGCATCAAACCCATGGTGCCATTTCGTTCTGTGATGAACTCGATATGCATCTCTACCTTCGCAAGGCCCATGCGGCGTCTGTTGCTTTTGGGGATGAGGAGTACCACTTAGAAAAATTAGCGAATGAACTTGGGCTTTAGCTTTCAAGCCCTGGAGAAATTAAGAGCTATTTTAGTTGATTGAGAATTAGCAATAATTTTAGGGAGGTTACATGCCCGCACTAGAATCGAGTCTCGATGTCAGTTCAGAAGCGTTCGAGAAGAATCGAGCTGACATGCAGGACTTGCTGGAAACCATGAATAGCTTGCTTGCAGAAGCGGCTGAAGGTGGGGGCCCGGAGGCCACGGCCAGATTACGGTCGCGAAACAAAATGCCAATTCGAGAACGAATTGCTCATGTACTGGATCGGGATTCTCCCTTTTTGGAGATTAGTCCGTTGGCAGCTTGGCGCTCATCTTTTGCGGTGGGTTCTGGTTTCGTTGTGGGTATCGGCGTAATTGAAGGTGTGGAATGCTTGATTCTGGGGCACGATCCCTCAGTCCGCGCAGGTGCATTCAATCAATTCAACTCCAAGAAACTCATGCGAGGTTTGCAAATTTCTAGGGAGAATCGCTTACCCTATATACAGTTTGTGGAATCAGCTGGTGCCGATTTGCGGGGTCAAGGCTCTGACGAAGACCCGGAGGAGGCTATTCAACGCGAGATAGGACACTTTGCTGAGTCCGGTCGGCTGTTCTACGAAATTACCGAGTTATCCAAAATAGGCATACCGACAGTGTCGCTTGTTTTTGGGGCCTCCACGGCTGGCGGAGCCTACCAACCGGGCATGAGTGACTACAACATACTAATTAAAAACCAATCGCGAGTGTTTTTGGGTGGTCCTCC
>JAKUTG010000324.1:0-2575 GCA_022447905.1 Pseudomonadales bacterium
TAGTTTTGGGTTTTTCGGTGGTTCCATCAGAGCAGCCTCAGCCACCAACTGTCCATAGCTCAAAGATCGACCTGTAGCATTGTGATGGACATGGCTCAGTTTAGTGCTTAGTTCCTCGACAGGGACACCCCAGCGCACTGCAGCCGTTTCTATCAGCATTCCCCGTGCGGCTGCACCGGCTACGCGCATGCCGTATTCACCGGTAAAGCGGACTGACGAACTCCCTCCGGTTGTCTGGAGGTTCCCGATTTCAGCCACTGCAAAAGCGGTTGCGCCGACCAGGTCCATGAGGAAGTCGGGGATCCCAAATTCACCTGCAAATCCCCTAACCAGGTCACCGTTAGCGAACAGGTCAATAGCAGGAGCCTGTTCAATGTTTACTTCTTCCCAGTTGGCGTCCAGTTCATCGGCGGCCATCATTGACAGAGAGGTGTGAATGCCTTGCCCCATTTCGGAGTGTGGAACGTAGATAGTGATTTCATTACCAGGCTCGATTTTGATGAACGATGTAATATAGCGTTCTTCCCTTTGCGCCAGGTCCACATTGGCACGGCGATGACGGCTAGGGCGAGTCGCCGAATAGGTAAACAAGGCGCCCCCGCCAACCAGCACGGAGCCAAAGATGAAGCGTCTTCTATTTATTTTCATCTTATTAACCTCCTAGGCGTTTGCCAAAGCGCGAATTGCTTTGCGCGCGCGGGGATAGGAGCCACAACGGCATATGTTCGTGATACTTGCATCGATCTCGGCATCTGTTGGGTTTGGGTTCGTAGCTAGGAATGACGAGACCGCCATAATCATGCCGGACTGGCAATAACCGCACTGGGGTACCTGATGGTCAATCCAGGCCTGTTGTATGGCAGAGAGACCGGAGGGAGTTGAATTCGATCCAGCTGCAGCTACCGCAAGGCCTTCAATTGTTGTAATTTCCTGCCCTTCCGCGGCACTGACCGGTGTTACGCAACTGCGCACTGCTTGACCATTAATGTGGACAGTACAGGCGCCACAGTTAGCGATGCCACACCCGAACTTTGTACCGGTCATTCCTAGCTCATCGCGGATCGCCCACAGCAGCGGCATATCCGGTTCGATGTCTAGCGTATGCTCGACGCCGTTTACTTTGAAAGTCGCCATTTCTGTCTCCTTCGGTGACTGTTGAGCTGCAATCTTTGGAGTATATACTGCGAGGCACACCCCACAGTCAAGCACCCCGTTCAGCGGCAAATAACAATCAGCGCAGCATATAGCAGGCCGGTTTCTTCATCAACGGATTTCGAAACCTAAGACTAAGAGTGAGTAGGCAATCCGTAACTCCTGTGGGAGAATGCCCGGCCAACGTGAGTTACTTACTTTAAGAATTTGTCACCGACTTAGATTAGCACTATTCCACCCATGGAATTTCATTACAGCGCATTAGAAACGGTAATAACCAGTGAACCCTTTGCCGATATCTTGAAAGTCCTAGCGGACAAACGCCGAGCGAAGCGGATATTGTTGATTGCATCATCTAGCCTCGCAACATGCACTGATCAATTCGCTGACTTACGGGAACAGTTGGGTCCACGTTGCGTAGGGCTCTTTGACCAAGTTTCCGCGCATACTCCCCGTGAAGATGTGTTGGCCGCCACGCAAACCGCCCGCAAGTTAGACGCGGATCTGCTGGTATCGTTAGGTGGTGGCTCTATCATCGATGCTACTAAGGTAGTACAGCTCGCTATCGATCAAGACATTCGATCGGAAGAAGAGCTGTTGGAATACGCGCAGCGAGCAGATGGCACCCGAGGCCCAAAAGCAGGGAAATACGCGTTATTTTCTGATCATTCAAAAATACGACAACTGGCGGTCCCCACTACATTGTCTGGAGCCGAGTTTAGTAATAATGCGGGAGTACTCGATAGGTCTCGATCCGCAAAGGAAGGTTACCGGGGAGTTGATCTGTGTCCGCAGTGCATTATTTATGACCCCATGTTATCCATGCACACACCGGAATGGTTATGGCTGTCGACGGCCATTCGTTCACTGGATCACGCTATTGAAGGGTTTTGCTGCGTTGATTCGTATCCTTTCCTCGATGGGCATTTTCTGCATGCTATGAGGTTGTTTGCCGAGTCTTTGCAGCGGACTAAGGCTGATCCAGGAGATCGCGAAGCACGTACCTTGAGTCAACAGGCGGTATGGCTGGCCTGTTGTGGTTTAGGAACTATATTTCATGGAGCGAGCCACGGTATCGGCTACATTCTTGGTAGCCTATGTGATGTGCCGCACGGTTACACTTCATGCGTTATGCTTCCAGCTGTACTTCGCTGGAATGCTGAACAATTTGAGGAGCGACAAAAACCGATCATAGATGCATTGGGAATCAAAGAAGGTTCTGCCGGAGATGCAGTGAGATCCTTGGTTGCTAATCTTGGTTTGCCGACTAATCTGCAGGCAGTAGGCGTGGAGCATGCAAAACTGGATGAAATAGCAAGTCGGGCAATCCAGCACCCAGTGGTGCTCAAGAACCCGCGTAAACTTGAGAGTGCCGAGCAAGTCCGCGAGATTCTAGACCTAGCTTGGGGCTGACTTTTGACAG
>JAKUTG010000325.1:0-2570 GCA_022447905.1 Pseudomonadales bacterium
CGAGCACTGATGAAAGACTACCTGGAGCTAGAACAACACCTGGATTTGCTTCCTGTTCCAGCCTTTACGGGCCTCGAAACCAGGATACTCGGTCAGCCTCTTCCTCCGCGCACTGTTTCACCCTTGGATCAATTATTGGATTGGTTACTTCCTAACAGTGGATTCGTTTCGCGATTGTGGCAACCAGTCGCGGCAGCCTGTTTGCCGTTAGTATTCGGTATTATTCTTGGCAATTTTTACAGTTTCGGTGTGGCATTCGAGTCTGACGAAATAGAATACTGGGAGGATGAGCTAAGCATGCTCTCGCTAAACAACTACTCGGAGAACGATTTTTAATGAAGGATAGAAACAAATTAATCCTGATAGCCCTGGTCGCCTCCGTAGCAGTCAATCTGGTTTTTATTGGTGGCATTGGATACCGAACCTCCAACACTCGCGAGTTTGGAACAAGGCCCTTTCCACCTAATGTTGGTTGGGTAGTACGAGATTTAAGCGAAGAACGGCGAATTGAACTTGAACCTCTATTGGAACAGAGCTATAGCGAGATTCGGCCCATTCGCCGTGAGATGGGACAAGCACAACGTCGCGTAAATGAATTAATGGCATCAGATACTTTTGATGCACAGGCGCTGGGCCAAGCCTTTACCGCATTACGCGAAGCCAATGAACGCTACCAATCTCTTTCTCATCAACAAACTATCACCCTGCTTAACGAGCTTTCCGAAGAAGAACGTCAAATAGCACAAAAATTTGTGCAGAGACGAGGACCTCGCGATGGAGCAGACAGATCGCGGGGTAGAAATGGCAGACCCGGATTCAGACCTGGGCGCCCCGCTGGTCCTCCGGATGGACCTGGACAATCTCCTTTCAGGCCAGACAGGCCAGAACCCACTCCCCCTCTCGGGAATCCCGATCAGTAGCCGATACCTAGTAGTTCAGTTATTGTTTCTATCGCATGTTTATTAAAATTAAAATCGAGGCGACCATGCCTGTTCGTTTTTTGGTCCTATTAATCCTTACCGCGACCCTGGTTTCCTGCAATGAGGAAACCCTACAAACCCCCACACAACAGACTCTACCAACTGAATCCGATGGGTCAGCAATGGCCGAGATAGAAGTGATTCTGCATAAACACACGGCAATACTTGCTTCTGATGAGTTCGAAGGTCGCGCTCCGGCAACTCCAGGAGAAGATAAAACTATTAACTATCTAAGAGATCAGTTCCAGAGTTTGGGAATCGGCCCAGGTAACGGAGATTCTTACTTTCAATCTGTCGCTGTAACAGAACTCACTACTTCCAGCAATGCCTCCATCTACATGCAAGGCAGTGACTACGAAGCTACTTTTAATTATGGTGACCAGGTAATGGTAGGCACCCAACAACAGATTCCGTATGTAACAGTTCAGGGCAGTGACGTGGTGTTTGTCGGATATGGAATTGTAGCACCAGAACGCAACTGGAATGACTATGCGGGGATAGATGTTACCGACAAGACAGTGATCATCTTGGTGAATGACCCAGGATATGCTACTCAGAACCCTGATCTATTTAACGGCAATGCTATGACTTACTACGGTCGCTGGACTTATAAGTTTGAAGAAGCAGCACGTCAAGGTGCGGCAGCCGCGCTGATAGTACACGAAACCGGCCCCGCCGGTTATGGCTGGGAAGTAGTCAATAACAGTTGGTCAGGTCCGCAAATTGGATTGGAGGCTGAGAACCTGAATGGCGATCGGGCTGAAATAGAAGGCTGGCTGACCTTGGATTCTGCGGAAGCATTGTTTGATGGCGCGGGACTTGTCTATGACGAGCTCAAAGCCGCTGCCTCGGAGCCTGGTTTTACCGCAGTTCCCATGGCGGATATAAAAGCTAGCATAAGCATCGAAAACTCAGTACGTACGTCTGAATCCCAAAATGTCATCGCCACCATACCGGGCACTACGCGCCCGGATGAAACCATTATATACACTGCCCATTGGGATCACCTCGGTGTGAATCCGGCGGTGGAAGGCGACAATATCTGGAATGGCGCGGCAGACAATGCTACAGGCACAGCTGGATTGTTGGCGTTGGCTCATCTTCATGCCCAAGCCACCCCTCCCGCACGAACGGTGATATTCCTTGCGGTCACAGCCGAAGAATCCGGTTTACTTGGCTCGCAATGGTATGCCGAGAATCCCATCTACCCTATTCCCAAAACTGTGGCTAACATCAACATGGACAATATGAACACAATTGGCCGCACTCGAGATGTGATAGTAGTCGGAGTGCGCAGCAGTGAGCTGGAGAACTATCTGGAGGCAACAGCTTCGACACAGGGTCGCTACCTATCCGCCGAGCCCAATCCGGAGCGCGGCCTCTATTACCGGTCAGATCATTTTAATTTCGCTAAAGTAGGAGTCCCGGCACTCTTTGCTGAATCTGGGAAAGATAATATTGAATTCGGGCAAGAATATGGTGCGGCTCAAGCGCAGGATTACACTGATAACCGTTATCATGCTCCATCGGACGAATACGACCCTAATTGGGATCTAAGTGGTGCCGCCGAGGACATAATGATGTACTTCG
>JAKUTG010000326.1:0-2556 GCA_022447905.1 Pseudomonadales bacterium
AGCGCCAGTTGTGGCTGGAAAAACCTTTCCCCAGGACGAAGGGTCGAGTCAGTGGGTATAAATAGCTTGCTGTAACCTTCAACAGATTCCAACTCGCTCCGCTTAAGGCGTGCATTTCTCGCCAGCGTATCCGTTACCGAAAATCCCGCTTTGGCATAGTAAATGGCATCCTCAAATAAGCGTGTTAATGGCAGTTTCCCGCCACAGTGACTGCTACTCCATTCATAGGCCTTTCCCCAGCCTGATACGGCACCGGCGACTGTCGACGCAGCGTTGGGCCCGCGAGTGGGCATGTGCTCATATCCTGACTCACGATACCACTGAGCATCAGCAAGCCCCGCAGCAGCACCACAAGCATCAAAACCAACTGGTTTAATTCCTCGACCCGGGTGTATAAGCCAAAAATTGGCACCCCCCAACCCATTCATGTGCGGGTAAACCACAGCGATGCAAGCCGCAGCTGCAATCATCGCTTCGATTGCGTTACCGCCATCGGTCAGCACCCGTCCGCCCGCCTGTGCGGCCAGATGATGAGGCGCTGTCACTGCACCGCCAAATCCAGAATAACCTTGTTCAATAATCATGTTGGAAATAGCTAACCACGTGAATAACGCCAAGAATCACAGAACCAACCGCGCAATTCAATCAATTCCGCTCTGTTTTCAGCTCAAATAGTGACTGCTTGTTGCCAATCATCTCGGATCCTGGTTTCATTGACGGGGTAATGTTATAATCATCCGTTGCTCTAGAGCACGATATGTTTTAGCTTACAAATACATCTTTCGGCTAGCAAAGAGACTTCCCTGCAGTAGCCGACAGACATTAATCAGTCCTAAACTTAAACAACTCAAGGTCAGAAATGGCGGAAATAAAGACAATACACAGGAAAGGCGAAGCACCCATAGTGCTCGATCTCGAAAATTTTGCCCACCTCGAATATGGAATGATCGAAATCGAGAAAGCCGACCTGCCCAGCGGGGGCTCCAACGGTCGTTGCTACAAGTATACCGTCGCTAATTCAGTATCCACGGTTACCGGCTACCGACAGGGCACCAAGAAAGAGGTATCGAGTTATGTCTCAACCCTGATTACTGATCTGAACATTCGCACCATCCCTAAGAAGAAACTCTGATCATCGCTCTGTTTTTGTTACAGGATCTGGGTTATCCCACTAAGGCATTCTTTCGTAAAAAAATCTAGCATCCTTAGTGGGACATTCGGTGTCGGTACGCCCAGAAAGCCGCCACAAATACCAAGCAATAAAGTTAGCCGTCGTGAGTTCATGCTCACTGTACGGCCCTGGTGAATAGCGACTTGAATTCACACCTTTTTGATTATTACTAATGATCTTTGTATCTTGGATCGTGGTCACGTCCCACATCCATTTCAGATGCTCGAGATCATAGTCAACGCCCTCTTTCGCATCGTCACGTACCAACCAGGACACCACAACCTCCGTAAATTCTGGAGACTTCGGTGTAAATCGAAAGGTGGTTGCATGATCATTTGTGACATACAAATATGAAAGTGCCCCCATAAAAGAGGCGGTTTCAGCACCGTCGTACTCCTCAAACTGACCCAGTAATGGACCTGCCGGACTGCCGTCACGGGTCAATGTCTTATAACCGTCCTGTATGGGAAGCCGCCAAACCTGGTGAGGTTGAGTAGGCAATGGAAAACTTTCCATACCGGATTTTCGACCCTTACTCCTCGCGACTTCCGCGAACCGTTCGGTCATTGCCTGATAGGCTTCGGAACCACGTTCACCCGCACGGACATAGTCATTTACCTGTGTGTATTGCGGATGAGATGGCAGGCAGTGATAGCACTCACGAAAATTTTCCACTACCAGCTTCCAGTTCGCATGGGTCGGATAGACCTCCCGATGAACAACCTTGGTCTGCGCTAAATCATGGGGCTTAAGATAAGGCAACAGGTTGCGCCTGATCTGATTAAATTCTGCATTATCCCGGGACGCGAGGCTAATGAAAACAAGACCTTCCAGAACTTCAACCTGACAGCGATGCAGTCCGTGCTGAGACTGCTCGAAGTCATCCGCCATATGTCGCGCCGAAATCAAATTACCCTCAAGATCATAGGCCCACGCATGATAAGGGCAAACAAATCTGCGGGTGTTACCGCTCTTTTTCAAACAAACCTGGGATCCTCGGTGACGGCAGACGTTAAAAAAAGCGCGTAATTGTCGATCGGAGCCGCGAACGATAATGATGGACTCTTCACCAATCTCATAAGTAACAAAATCACCCGGTTCCGGCAATTCTGACTCGTGTTCTACGTACAACCACTGAGGAGATAAGAGCTGCTGAAACTCCAACTGATAGATCTCTGGACTGCGATAAAATGCCTGCTCCAGCGTCCAGCCGGATTGCTGACGCCTGATCAGCCCATCAATGTCTGATTGAAACATGGCGGAGGTCGTCAATTTCAGTCAAATTTACCGAAATACCAGGTTATTAGTGTGCCAGGCACAGGTCCCAAACCCATCTAAAATCATAGCTTGTCCACGTTTGGGCCAATCAGTTCGCGCTCGAAATG
>JAKUTG010000327.1:0-2541 GCA_022447905.1 Pseudomonadales bacterium
AAGCCATCAGCGAACAGGGCGGTATGGTCGACAAATTCATAGGGGACGCAATTATGGCAGCGTTTGGTATTCCAGTGGCTCATGAAGACGACGAAGACCGCGGCGTTCGTGCAGGTATCAACATGATAAAGCATCTATGGGATTGGAATGAACAGCGTGAAAAAGAAGGAAAAATGCCGATTGATATGGGCCTCGGCCTCAATACAGACAGTATTGTTGCCGGAAATATTGGTTCGTCAAAACGTATGGACTACACCATGATCGGAGATGGTGTGAATTTAGCGGCACGGTTGGAAAGTGCCTGCAAACAATATTCTGCCCGCATCCTTATAAGCGACTACACCTACACAAAACTCAAAGGAACCTATCAAATTCGTTATATTGATGACGTAGTGGTCAAGGGCAAAACTGAACCAGTTGGTGTGCGGGAAGTTCTGGATTATCACAATGCCAAGACCTTCCCAAACCTCATGGATACGGTTAACCACTTTAATGAAGCGCGAAATCACTACAAAACGGGTAACTGGGAAAAGGCTGTTAAATCATTTAAGGAATGTCTCAAAGCTAATTCGGAAGACAAACTATCAAAAACCTACATTGAACGTTGCGATTTTCTCAAGAAAAACACACCCAAGAACTGGGACGGTGTATGGGTAATGACTAGCAAGTAACCGAAAAGATGCCGATAGGCGTTTAACAAAACAAAAATTGTTTGGCTTATTTTGTAGTTGCAATAAAAACACCATCCCAGTCTGCAGGAGGGGGGTCGGCTTCGTATTGCCTAATCCTACTTTCATAAAGATCGCATAAGACATCCAACTTGAAGCGATCACTAGCTGCTGCCTTGACCGCCAATACTGGGCCGACCTTTGTGTCCGCCGCCGCCTCCGCTGCCGCGCGGACCTTGTCGGCAAGTTCCCGTGCCTTGTCCCAGGCTTGATTGCGGTATTCTCTAATCATCTCAGAGACAGCCTCTTTGACCGCAATAAAGGCTGGGTCTTTGGCGACCTCCTCATCACCCATTAGAGCATATATCTGAAGACCCACCGTCTTACCTTTAACCTGTATATTATCCAATTCAATAATGGCAAATTCTTGCACCTGCTGATACGTGCTGGGACCAATAACAATATCAGTCCCATAGGATTTGGACTGCCCTTCAAGCCGTGCAGCGGTGTTAACCGTATCTCCAAGAACAGAATAATCCATGCGTTGCGCCGTTCCCATATTACCAACCACGGCATCGCCGGAATTGAGGCCTAGACCCACTTTTAGATCAAGGTGTTTTCGCCCCTCGTCCTTTGCTTCCTGCTCTAATCTTGCATTGAGGGGTGCCATTGCCGCCACCATTTCAAGCGCCGATCGGCATCCATCTTCCGCATGTTTAGGATCATCCATCGGCGCGTTCCAGAAGGCCATGATGCAGTCACCCATATATTTATCGATGGTACCATTTTTTGCGAGGATGATATCAGTCAACGGGGTCAAAAGCTTATTTATGAGAACCGTCAACCCTTCAGCGTCAAAGAGTTCTGAAATGCTGGTAAACCCTCGTACATCACAGAAGAGGAGTGTCATATCCCGCGTAGAACCACCTAATGTCAGCAACGTTGGATCTTCGACGACCTGCTCAACCATCGCGGGCGACAAATACTTGGAAAATGCATCACGCGTTTGACGGCGTTGTGCTTCTTCACTGGCGTAACCCATATAAGTCAATGTCACATAGATGATAAGGACGGCCGTCACACCGTAAGCAGCATCAACTATCATCCTTTGCTCGGTATAGAGAAACCACGAGGCAGCTCCGGCACCTATGGACACAGTCAAAAAGAAAACCAATGCCCATCGCGCTCCAACCCAAGGTACTAAGACAATCATGATTAATCCGGTCAGCAAAGCGATAGCCATCTCAGCGGCATCCACAAATTCAGGCCGATTGAGAAACTGATTAGTAAGAACCGACTCGATTAACTGGGCGTGGACTTCAACACCCGGTATAAACCGCTCGGTTGGAACGGTCTTGATATCAAGTAGGCCCGTAGCGGAGGTGCCTAGTAACGCTAACTTGCCTTGGATTCGTTTCAAATCAACGGTGCCAGAAAACTTGCCTTTCTCGTCAAAGGCCGAAAGAACGTCCTTGGCAGACACATATTTAGATTTATCCCTTTTGCTAAAATAAGGCCATATACGACCCTGACGATCAGTTGCGACCCTTATCAGGGGTGTATTCAGTACCGTAAACTTTGTCTTATCAAACCCCTTTGTGAATTTCTGCAATGGATACTTATTACCCTGCATTGCCGCTCGTTTGATTAATTGTTTTCCTTCATCGACCGCAATTTCGAGATAAGCCAGTCTATTAAACATGGGATCATAAGGAATTTTTTCGATTGATTTATCCTGCAAGATAGCACGAGAAACCAGGAAACGGCGGCGACCTTGAAGGTTCACATCAGCTATCCCAGCCTCAGTTCCTTTCGCAATCATACCGCTTTTCCCCAACGCAACACGCATTACCTCGAGGCTAAATGCTGGATA
>JAKUTG010000328.1:0-2531 GCA_022447905.1 Pseudomonadales bacterium
TGACCGCTATTGTGTCCATGACAAAGGTGGCTGGGCTCCTCTATGAATATGCCTGTCATGAAGGCAACTACGGCATGGAGAATATTCTGCGTGGGGCACGGGTACAGGAAGCGCTCGCAGAAGAAGCTACAAATTAAGAGAAATCAGTTGGGACAGTCAGTTCAATAATTTAGGTCAGAGTAAAAATACAGTAGTTTCAAGCTCCACATACTTAGCCGGTAATTTCCTTCACAGCACGCTCTGCCTTGGAAATCGCCGCTTGAGGGGTGGCGCTAGATGCAGCATCAGAATTGGCAATATGGATATTACCAAACTGTTTGCGGCCAATAACCCAAGGCTTGTCTTCTTCAGCGAAATCTTCACCCCAGACAAGGCCATTGCTATACGCATATCCATGGGGCCAGCGATTAACGGTGATGGCTTCAATGTCGCGATCAGCATCAAATCCTGCTTCACCAAGGGCTTGATTAAGTTGATCTTTCGCGTGCTGTTCAAACTCTTCGAATGTAGTGGCAAGAATTTGGCGGCGCCCTTCGCGCCATTGTTCTGGACCTGTTATATCCTTGAATAATGGTACGTGGCACATGTGCACAACCATGGGCTGATCTGGAGTCTGTGACCTTTTGTACTCACCAAGTGAAACCGGGTAAGCAAGTTCCGCCTGTTTGTAGAACCCGCCGGTATAGTAAACGAAACTGGTCTTCAGTTTATCAAATGCCTCCCAGTTATTGATAAGAACTTTGGTGTAAACCAGCGGAATCTTAACGCAATGGGCTAGGCCTGCTTTCTGCTCCTCTGACATTTCAGGGCAAAGATAGGGTATCGCACTGTTATAACAGGCGAGAATACATTTCTTGCCGCGCACTTTATGGGCGGTTTCTCCACGCACATAGGTGATATCAACGGCCGCGCTTTGATTCGTATTGACTACATGAACTACAGTGCTGTTAAGGCGCAAGTTAAGCTGATTGTCCGACCTATCCAGCATGGAATAGTCAGCCTTGGCGGTCACAATATCCTCCATAGTTGATCCGGAAAACGATCCCGGGATCATGTTGCGAACCAAAAGCCTTGCGATAGATGCATTTCCATCAGGGAAATGGAAAATATACGGTTCATCGCCACGTCCTGCTCGCTTAGGCAAGGTGTGATCAACGCCGGGAATGCCTCCATCGTAATATTGAACCGATGTGGTCGGCACTTCTTCCATATCGACCGTCCAGAAGCTCATGCCCCAGTTCTGGTAGATGTTGATGACCTGCTCATCCACTTGGACATAATCTCGTAAGAAGCTGGAATAACCCGTTTTTTGAAGAATTCTGAATTTTTCTTCTGTTGGAGTTCCCTCCAAGTAGTCATCTTCGGCAGTTTGAACACGTATGAAATCTTCGCGGGCTTTGTCACTCAATGGCGCTTCTGCAGCGAAATCTTCCCATGATTTTTGTCCGTATCCGGTAACATGTTTGGTTTCGCCAAACTGCTCTTCGTCAAAAACAATTGAAAAGCCCATTCCACGCTTGGAATAGAGGTCTTGTTCAAAGGCTTCATAAAATTGATCAAGCTCAATGCCAAGTTCTTCAAACATCTGGCGACCAATTGCAGGATAAGTTGATGGGCCGTCAATGGCCTCAGTGCCACCGTATCCAATGCGTATATCATCGCCATGCCTGAATTCATTTCGTTTAGCGTGGCCGCCAAAATCGTCATGATTATCGAGTACAAGAATTTTATGATCAGGATATGTCTTACGGTAAAGATAGGCTGCTGTAAGTCCGCTGATACCGCCACCGACTATTATGAGGTCATATTCCTCTTCAACATTATCGACTACCCATTCTTCACCCATTACACGAAGATGCATATTTTCCCAGCTGCCGTCGTGACTGCCACGTAAGCCATTTTCAGCAGGCGGGTAATAATCGTTATTTAATGTGAAATTGCCGAGTTCAGCGCCAAAGACATCCATCCAAGGAGATATGAAAGTAGTAGATGCTGCCGCTACTGCCGTTCCTATAGCAACTTGGGTGCCGTTGATAAAGTCGCGGCGAGTGATATTTTTTTTCATGTTGCCTTCCCCGAATTTTAAATAATATAAAGAAAATGTAGCTGCTTTAACAGACATGTAATAAGGGACGCAGTAAAAAATAACAAGTTAGTTCGCTGGTTGTTTGTGTACGCTTCTCACTTCTCGAACAGGGACGGAATAATCCAAGGGGAAGAAAAGAGGTCAGAGTAAAAATACAGTGGTTCTGCACGCCGGTGACTCGGGACGGAATCGAACCATCGACACGAGGATTTTCAGTCCTCTGCTCCACCATAACAATTGAAGATGTCCGCTTCTGGCCGAATGCAGTCATAAGCGAGCATGAAATCAAGCGATTACCCAACGTCCGCTTTTTTGCAAAAAAAATTTTTGCCCCTCGAAACCAGTTCCCAATAGGCGCGCTGCGCAATCCAAATATTAACCAAATCGTTCGTCCAATATAATATGTAATACGTGAAGATGGAACCAAATAGGACAAGTGGGTGGT
>JAKUTG010000329.1:0-2526 GCA_022447905.1 Pseudomonadales bacterium
AACCCTTGGCCGTAGGCCTGTAGGCCTGTAATCCGGCCCCGTAACCGGTCGGGAGTCAGCAGTTGGATCAGGGTTCCATTGGCGTTGCGGAAAGCATTTAGACTGGCGTTGTTCAGAATTATTAATATGAGAGCCATGACGAACCACTGGGAGTGGGCAAAAACAATGATGGTGACAGAGCCAACCAGCAGCGTGACCAAAGCCAACTGCCCTTTCTTAAAGACAAAGCCTACGGAAGCAATCGTGACGGCGGAAGCCAATGCTCCAAAGCCGCTCGCGGCCAGGAGATAACCACCCACATCCGCGCCTCTGTGCAGCACTTCTACGGTAAAAACCGGCAGCAGGAATATAGCCTGGTTCAGGAGCACGTTGGCAATCGGGTTGAGTAACATGAGATTGAATATAGTCCGGTCGCCTGACCAGATGTACCGAAAACCTTCGGCCAGATCAGTCAGCGGTGAAACAGGTCTGTCAGTGTATGTTCTACGATATGGGGCTTGTGACCTACCCGGGTTAGGACCCTGGGCTGCGAATCGGTACGGAGTGTTCATTCTCAGTAGAACCAGCACCCCGGTCACGTAAAAAGCCGACTCGACCACGAAGTTCCAAGTGAATCCCAGAGTGAGGATCACAACTCCGCCGAACAACGGCCCAATCATGCGGGTGCCTGCAATCGTGAAGGTATTGGTGGCGAATGCGTTTCCAAAGTCCTCGCGAGGCACTGTGTTGGCGATAAGTGCCTGGCGCACCGGCCGGGATATGGCAAGTCCCACCCCAATCAATATCACGTAAGAGTAGGCATGCCAGACCTGGACCTGTCCCGAATGCACCAGCAAGGCAAAGAGGATTGCGGCGATAGCCATGATACCCTGTGTCACCATGACTAGCGTCCGCCGGTCAACCCGGTCGCCCAGAACTCCACCCCAAGGGCCCACCAGCAGTACGGGCAGCGAACTCGCTCCACCCACAGTTACGACTAGGAGGGCGGACGTAGACGAGCCTGATGTCAATTCCCGCACCAGCCAACCTACGGTTAGTAGCTGGAACCACTGGCCGCTGTTGGCGCAGAAATTGCTGGTCCACAGGAGCCGGTAATCTCGGTATCGTCTCAGCGAGTCCAGTGTGTGGAGGCTAGGCAATCCACCTTTCCGTTAGGTAGGTCCCTTTCAAGCCCAAACCTAAAAGCCTGAAGCCATTCCGGCATTCGGCTATTCTCTGAAGAATTTTAGTTTGATTCATCTCTTGCCTGATATCAAAGCCTAGGAAGCGCTATTATATGCCATATGCCGCTGGTCCTGGTGCGGAAAAATTCCCTTAGTTTGCCCTTCTGCTGAACATGGAGCTTTGGACGATTATTGCCGGTATGGCGCAACCACAGAGATGCGCTAAACCGCTTGCGAGTAAGACAGGAATATTGGGTGTACTGATCGGTAACACCTCGGTAGCAGCGTTAGACAATTGACCAAAAAACTGATAGGCCGAAACGCACTCTAATTAGAGCGCGTTCCAAAATGACGATGATCACGACAACCTCTCCGCCAGAATGGCTATGCGCCGCCATGCGGACCTAACCGCGTGCCTTACCCTCCTCTTCAGCCCAGTGTTCGCATCTTGACCGTCTCAGCCCTATTGTAGATGTAGTGTCGCCCCGTGCTAACATTATTGCTATCAAAAGCATTAACAAACGGATATCTCGACCGAGGCGAAAATAACCCGGTTTATCGACCGCAACAACGCGCAGTCTAAGGAAGTCAGTGCGATCTAGGGGCTACAAAATGAGGATAGTAGTAATTGGGGCTGGTATCGTTGGCTCATCCATTGCTTTTCATTTGGCACGGCGGGATGCCGAGGTTATTCTAATCGATAGATCGAAGCCCGGGACTGGAGCTTCGAGTCATTCTTTTGCCTGGATTAATGCCGGTCACAAGCCCCCGTTCGCCTACCATGATTTCAACCGGCGTTCTATGGATATTTGGGACCGTTTCTCGCAGCAACTTGAAGTAGATGTTGGCCTGCGATGGGGCGGAAAAATCAGCTGGCAGTCCGCACCGGGCCCTGCTGAAGAGTTACGAAATGCGGCAAAACATCTTCAGTCGTGGGGGTATCCCATTAGATTGATTGACGCAGGAACATTGACCGAAATGGAACCCGGACTTTCCCCCGGGCCGATAGAGGCAGCCGAATATAGCGAAATCGAAGGTCACGTTGAACCTTCCAAGGTGATTGACGCATGCATTACCCAAGTGTTGAAACAAGGTGGACAAGTATTGTCGAACACTGAACTGGTTGCGCTAGAATCCAGCCGCGGTAACAAGGTGCAATCGGTCACCACTACAACCGGGGACATCGCCTGCGATGCCGTGGTATTAGCTGGTGGCATCGACAATACTATGCTAGCGAGTCTTGTTGGGGCCTACATTCCTCAGCAATCCAGTCCCGGAGTAGACATTCTGACAGATACCCAGCCTGAGTAGATAAAATAAGTATCAGTAGTCTACTTGCCGCACTTGAGCGAAAAGGATAAAT
>JAKUTG010000033.1:0-13717 GCA_022447905.1 Pseudomonadales bacterium
GTTAACGATGGCCGTATTACTATTCCGATCACCATTGGTGGATCTGAAACCAGAGCAATGATCAGCAGTGGCCTGCAGACTCTGGGGGTTTCCACGGCTCTTGCGGAACAACTCGGTCTGGAAGTAATCGAACCAGAACCTGTTAGTTCCCAGCGGGCCCGGTATCTTCCACAGTTAACACAGTTGGCTCAGTTAAGCAGAGTCGAAAATGTTCCGGTAAATGTTTTCGGCCAGGACATCCAGATGGACCAACTTTATGTGTTTGACCTGGATCTGCCAGTGGCCAATATCAGTGTGATGATGTTTCAAGATGTTGTGATCCAGATGGACTACCCACAGTCTCGTATGTGCGTCCTGCCCCTAACCAGTATCAATTTGGAAGATGCTGCAAATATTTCAATGCGGACTACCCTTTTAGGGGCTCCGGCAATAGAAGTTATTTTCAATGGCAAGGAACATGTCTGGTTGGATTTTCAAATCGGTTATCCCGGTGGAGTCTCGATTGATTTTGAAACCGCAGAAGATATGGGGTTTATGCAGGAGAGCCCTGCCGATGCGGACGGCTCAGGAACAGCAGCAACAACAACTGAATCATTGGCATTTGGCCCCTACGAATTAGGAGGAATCAATACCACCTATTCCACTGAAGAAGGGCCCAGAGTCAGAAGATCGAGTCTTGAAGATGGTCTTTTACGCGCTAACAGACCCCGTAATCGATCAGTACAAACACACGGAGAACTGGGTTACGAAATCATGCAGCACTTTGTGATTACAGTGGATTTTAATGAAACGAGGATGCATATTTTTGCTCCGTAGTCCTGTGAAACTAACCCGGCTCTTAACTGTAATTCCTGTTTTGGCCTTGCCTTATACCTGCGTATTAGCAGCCGATGCGCTTTCGCAGCAGGAACTTGTAGCCGGTTTCTGGTCTTCAGCAAGCGAGGCAGATAGGCTCGCCATTGAAGCGCAACTCATTGAAAAGGCTAGCGATACAGCCGCGTTATACAGATGGTTTAAAACAGGCCCTGATTTTCCTGTCGATGTGCCGAAAGGGCAGCAAGAAAGTTTGCGTGTTGCGGTAGATGGCACCCGGTTTCCCTACATTTACCTGATACCGGAGACTTACAATCCGGAACAATCCTATCCAGTCGAATTCATGTTACATGGTGGTGTAAGTCAGCCGGAGTGGGAGCCCGGCGGAGGCTGGTGGCGTCGTGGCTATGAGTCTTTAAAGCAGGAAGACCGCATAGTGGTTGTCCCGGCTTCATGGGAACAAGCATTCTGGTGGCATGAAAACCAGGCGGAGAATCTGCCTGCCATTCTGAAAGAGTTGAAACGAACCTATAACGTCGATGAGAATCGTGTCACGCTAAGCGGTGTTTCCGATGGGGGCACGGGTGTCTATTTCTTCGCTTTCAAGCAGCCGACTGAATGGGCAGCCTTTTTCCCTTACATAGGTCATCCAGGGGTATTAAGGAATTCACAGAGCGGGGAAGGGTATCGGCTCTATTTCGAAAACTTAATGACCAAGCCCCTATATATCGTCAACGGTGAAATAGACCGGCTTTACCCAGCTTCTTCGTTACAAGGGTTTATTAAGATCCTAGGAGAGACTGGAGTTGAGCATGTGTTTAAAGCCATCAAAGGTGGAGGTCATGACACGCGATGGTTACCGGGAGAGACTACATTCATCGAAGAGTTCAAAGTAGAGCACCCTCGAGATCCCTTGCCAGAGCGAATTCGCTGGGTAGCTGACCGTATTGACAAGTTCAATCGTAATTCTTGGATACAGATTGATGGTTTATCGCGCACACCAGGTCTTTTGGATGTGCGTAGGGAAGATAATCTTTTCGTGGTAAGCGCGCGCGGTGTATCCCGGTTCACACTGCTACTGAATCCGGAGGAAGTGGATTTCAGTCAACCTATCCTTGTCAACGTTAACGGAACGACCGTAATGGCGGAAAATGTGGGCGAGAACAAGGAAACCTTATTGAAGTGGGCGCAAAAGGATCTAGATAGAAAGATGTTGTTTACGGCAGAATTAAACGTACAAGTTCCCGACTAGGATCCATCGGTCTTCTTGTTTGCGCGCGCAACCTGTTTTTGGATGTAAGGCTGAGTAATTGTTGCGATCATTAACGTGTTTGCTCATGTAAACATCGAGGGGCTATAGCAAGAAACAAAAACCTTCATGGACATAATCTCTTGAATAGAACAGTCTGTTGAAAATCGATATCATGGACACTGGCTTACTTGTTGTTTTATTTTTACCGCTGTTTTTAAGTGAGCACTCAGTATTCGTATTCAAATGTCGGCGTCGAAGGTTCCACGAGGTATAAAAGGTCTAAATCTGGTGATTGAAATAATCGTTATGGCTGTATTGTGACAAGTCGAATCCGCAAAGGTGAACTACAAGTCGCGCCAGAACTTGCGGGCTTCGTGGATGACTTGCTGTTGCCGTGTCTCGGGATCGACAGTGCCCGCTTTTGGTCAGGCTTCGAATCAATTATTAACAACCTCACATCGCGCAATAACGAACTACTATCTATTCGTGATGACCTGCAGTCCCAAATCGATACTTGGCATCGCGAGCGTAAGGGTGAAGCTTTCGATGCATCTGCCTATAAGCAATTCCTCAAAGAAACAGGTTATTTATTGGAAGAAGGAGCAGATTTCGCGGTCGAGACGGCCAATGTTGATGAAGAAATTTTCATGCAAGCTGGGCCGCAGTTAGTGGTACCAGTCAAGAATGCTCGTTTTGCTCTAAATGCCTCTAATGCTCGCTGGGGGAGTCTGTACGACGCTTTGTATGGTACCGACGTAATTTCGGAAGACGACGGAGCCGAGCGTGCTGGTGGTTACAATCCGGTTCGGGGCGAAAAAGTTATAGCTTTCGCTAAAGCGTTTCTCGACGATGCCTGCCCCCTTCAGTCCGGCTCTCATAGTGGTGCGACTAGTTATAGCATAAAGGAAAGAGAGCTCTGCATATCGATAGGTGACGAAGTAACCAGACTGGTTGATAGTGCGCAATTTCGTGGTTACCAGGGTGATCCGGCTTCACCTTCCACTGTTCTCCTTGCAAACAACAAACTGCATATAGAAATTCAGATTGATCGGCATTCCGATGTTGGAAAGAATGATGCTTCAGGTGTAAAAGACATTGTGATGGAGGCCGCGATTACAACTATTCAAGATTGTGAAGACTCTGTCGCCGCTGTTGATGCCAAAGACAAGGTAGAAATTTATCGCAATTGGCTAGGTTTGATAGTGGGTGACCTTCAAGAAACTTTTATCAAAGGCGGGCAGGAGTTGACCCGTATCCTAAATCAGGACAGGGAGTACATAGCTCCGAATGGGCGGCAATTTCAATTGCACGGACGCAGTCTGTTGCTGGTTCGCAATGTTGGCCATTTGATGCGTAACAGTGCAATTTTCGATTGCAGCGGACAAGAAATCTATGAAGGCATTATGGATGCTGTAATTACTGGTGCTATCGGAGCAATTGATGTCAATCAAAAAAACCTTTTGCGTAACTCCCGCACAGGCAGTATATACATTGTCAAACCGAAAATGCACGGTCCGGCTGAAGTAGCGTTTACCTGCGAGTTATTCGAACATGTGGAAGATTTATTGGGGCTTTCAAGGAATGCGCTAAAGGTTGGCATCATGGACGAAGAACGTCGCACTAGTATTAATCTTAAAGAATGTATTCGAGCTGCAAAAGAACGCGTAGTTTTCATCAATACAGGGTTTCTCGATCGTACTGGAGACGAAATACACACTAGCATGGAAGTCGGGCCTATGATTCCTAAGACTCGAATGAAAGGCTCAACTTGGATTAATGCCTATGAAGACAATAATGTAGATATCGGACTGGCTTGTGGTTTACAGGGCAAGGCGCAGATCGGAAAAGGTATGTGGGCGATGCCGGATATGATGGCCGCAATGCTGGAACAGAAAATAATTCATCCGCAGGCAGGAGCCAACACTGCCTGGGTACCATCGCCAACCGCCGCTGTACTGCATGCGCTGCATTACCATAAAGTGAAAGTATCAGCACGGCAACAGGAACTTTTGTCCCGGGCTCCAGCCAGCGTCGACGATATTCTCAAGATTCCGGTGTTGGATGATGCTGCCAGTCTTTCAGCGGAAGAGATACAACAGGAGCTAGAAAATAATGCCCAAGGTATTCTTGGCTATGTAGTGCGCTGGATTGATCAAGGGATCGGTTGTTCCAAGGTTCCGGATATTCATGACATTGGGTTGATGGAAGATCGCGCCACGTTGCGTATTTCCAGTCAACACATTGCTAATTGGTTACACCACGGTATTTGTGATGAGAACGAGGTGAACGAAACCTTGCGGCGAATGGCCGCAGTCGTTGATGAGCAGAATGAACACGACCCGGCTTACCAACCTATGGCTGCAGATTTCGAGGGTTCGATATCTTTTAAGGCAGCCAGGGAACTGGTGTTCGAAGGAAGGCTGCAGCCTAGCGGTTATACGGAACCAATACTGCATGCCCGTAGGTTGATGAAAAAAGATGGATGAAGGATTTAAGCAGATTTAGAGGCGATTTGTAAAAAGAAGTTAACTTTATAAATAACTCATATTAGGATCAAAAAAAGCCGAGGTATTGGCTCGGCTTTTTCATTAATCAACTAGCGGCCGCTTTCATCCTCGGCTATCTGCTCCAGTTTTCGAGCGCCTGCTAAAATACCCACCATACCGTAATTGCCTTCATGACAGGCGTACTCGTATATGAATTCGTCGATTCTCGACAGTGGATACTCGCCATAGAAATTCGAAGTGAATACGGAAGTGTCATCGACCCGGAAACCATAAACAAGTTTATTTTCACCAGTTCGTCGAAACGTTTCAGTCAAAATAAGGTTGTCAGCAGGAAACCCCCTTAGCGTATGCCAATCGTTAAAGTACCTGGTTTCTACAACCAGTGTGTCCCCTTCCCAGTGTCCGATAGAGTCACCCATCCATTTCTCATGAGTTTCTGTAGCTGGGTTGCGCTGATCGGTGATCTTAATGATGCGAGCGTCGTGTACCATTTCAGCGACAATAACCACATGCCCCGGAGACTGAACAAACTGCAAGTGACTGTTATAAATAACGGGCATCATGATAGGACCGGCTAGAGGTCCAAACCCAACTAGGCATCGTTCCGGTAAGCCCCGACCTTCGGGTCCATCGTTACGGTTAGGCAAGCCAGCGCGAAGAGCACGAACACTGTCCATCACCCCGGGTTGTAATTGAGGCATTCTTCCGTTGGCCGGATCGATGATGGCCGAAGTACGCATCTCTCCGTCGATGGTAGGGATAAATTGTGCATCATCGCGCCAGAACAGATCGTAGTTGCCAATTGGTGGTAAGGATTCTGCCAGTTCTGGAGCGGGGCGATCGGCATCCAGCGGTTCATTGTCCGCGTCAAACCGCTGCTGTTCTGCACGCTCTATATCCCGAGCTTCTTCTTCGGTATAGAAGCGCTTTTCACCTAAGCCTCTTGGCCTTTCGAACGGGATTATAGATGTGTGTTTCCAGACAGACTGAAAATTGGGCACGCCCCATTCGGTGTATGGAACCTGATAATCCTGCCCCACAGCTTTAAAGGCGAAAAATGACAGGCCAAGTAACAAGGTAATTTTGATATTCATGTTGTTGACTCTTTGTTGAATTTGGTCACTAACAATTATTTGGATCTGACATTCTCGCTAGTCGTTGAGTTTTCTAGCTTTTCTTGTTCCCAACAGCCTATCATTCCCTCCTCTCAAGTCAATCTCCTGGCCCGTCACAGCGAGTAAAAGAGCTCCTAAGCACGTAATTTTGATAGGACGTAGAAATGCAACAAATTGTGATAAGTAGACACCATCCAGAAGTTTGTTGAATATCCGAGTCATTATTTGTCATTATAGACGGCCCTAAACAACAATAAGATATTTTCTAGAGGCAGTAATTATGTGCAATCCAACACGACTCCTAGCCTTAATCGCGGCTCTTGTATTCAGCGGGCAGCTTTTAGCCCAACAAGGCAATGCTCGCGGTACTATCGGCGAAAGCCCTTATAATGTCGTCAGGGGCTGGGCCAAGCCCTTTCAGGACCGCGGTTTCAGCTTCGGTGGAAATTCTGGCGTCTGGGCAGAATCCCCAGAACGCATCATAATCGCGCAACGTGGCGAGACTGTATTACCTTATCCGATTCCCAACGATTTTCCTGGCTATGCCGGTTCACTCGGGATAAACGTGTTGCGCGAAACCAGTCGGCGTACTTGGCAAAATTGTCTGTATACCGTGAACGGTAGCGGGGAAGTGCAGGAGATTTGGAGTCACCTCGATTACTTATGCGTGGGTTCCGAAGGTCCGGGACCGCATCGAGTTCGAATCAGTCCATATGATCCTGAGCGCAGGATTTGGTTGGTCAATGAAACTTTTCACCAAATTTATGTGTTTTCCAACGATGGCGGTGAGCTGCTCGCTACATATGGAGAGAAGGGAGTATTGGGTGATGATGAAACTCACTTTGGACGCCCGCAAGATGTTGCTTTTCTTCCCGACGGTAGAATCCTGATAGCAGATGGTTTGGATAACCACCGAGTGATGATCATGAATAATGAGATGAATTACATCGGTGAATTCGGTGGTTACGGGGACGGTCCGGGACAGTTCAATACCATTCACGCGATTGGTATTGGCCCCGAGGGAAGAATCTTCGTATTGGATAGGGCTGGTGGAGAAGTGAACCTCTTTCGTACAACCGATGATCCAGCGGTTATCGAGTTCGAGCAATCCATCGGAGCTCCTCTGACGCTTCCATTGGATATCATCGTAAACGAAAATGATTTCTGGATTACTGACCTAGGGCCATTGCGATTTATCAATTTCGATTTTGAAGGAAATATCAAGTATACCTGGCTTGTGCCACGAGAGCTTCCCGACGGTTATCTTGAAGTGCATACCTTTAGTGTTGATGCTGACGGCAATCTTTATGGAGGTGATAACCAGTATGGTCGTACACAAAAATTCGTTTCCAAGCCAGAGGTGGATCCTGAGTTATTGATCGAATCACCCTGGGTTGCGCGCTAAATAATCAAGGAATTTGCAATGAAAAAAGTAACAAAAAATTCGATTTTGACGGTCAGCGGCATTTTGTTGCTATCCCTCACAGTGAGTGCTAGCGCCCAACGGCTCAATAAACTTATTGAATTGTTTGAAAATGATCAGCCTGCATTTGGGGTTCTGTCTTTTGACTATTCACTGAATAACGCTAGAGCGATGGCAAGTTCAGGTCTCGATTTTCTTTTTATCGACATGGAGCATGCGCCTTTCGACATTGAACGACTCCGACTATTTTTACTTGGCATGACTGATAAGAGATCCATAATTGAAAAGGGTGATTTGCAACCGAATGTCGTTCCTCTAGTCCGTATACCAGCTGCGGGTGGTGCCGAAGAGTTGATCGCACAAGCCAAACAGGTATTGGACGTTGGGGTATTTGGCATTTTTTTTCCAGCTATTCACACGAGAGAGCAAGCCGAATTAGCGGTGCGTGCTACCCGTTATCCGCAATACAATGACGCACCGGACTACGAACCGGCAGGTCTGCGGGGTCGAAATCCCTCTAATGCTATGTGGTACTGGGGGGTGCGCGACTACCATGCCAAGGCCGATGTATGGCCGCTGGATCCGCAGGGCGAACTGTTGGCAATGATGTTCATCGAATCCCGGGCAGGAGTAGAAAATATTGAAGAAATCATTACTGTTCCTGGGCTCGGTGGTATCTTCATCGGGCCCTCGGACTTAAGCACTTCTATGGGCTATACCAGCCCTGCAGCACCGGAAGTGGAACAAGCAATTCAGACTGTGTTAGGTGCCTGTATTGAACACGACGTACCGTGCGCTATAACAACTGGTCAGGGGTCAGTGCAACAACGTATAGATCAGGGTTTCCGCTTCGTAACAGTTGGCGCTGATGGGGGCCTCAATACCGGGGCAAGTAATGCCCTTAGACTTGGACGGGAAGCGGCGGGTCGCTAATCGGGGTTTTCTTTTTTCAACTGAGCCGAAAGAATATTCCTGACTCGCTTGTAACCTTTACAGAGGGGCGTTCTAGCTTGGTAGACGTATTTTCTGCAACAGATTCCGGGGTAGATATCCAATATACATTCACAGCCTTCACCTTCGGGAAAGTAGTCCCGCAGCCTGTTAGTATGGCTTGCCATGATTGAACTTCGAAATGTTCAAAAGTCTTTTGACAACGACAGCACTTTAGCCGTCGTCGATTCTTCTTTCACAGTAGAACGAGGTGAACTTCTGGGTTTAATTGGAGAATCAGGCTGTGGCAAAACTACGACTCTGAAAATGATTAATCGGTTGGAAGAACCTAGCCACGGTTCCATCTATATTGATAATCAAAATGTCTTGGAGCGAAACCCAGAAGAGTTACGACGAAATATAGGCTATGTATTCCAGGGCATCGGATTGTTTCCCCACTATTCAATTAGGGAAAATGTGGCAGCGGTTCCAACCTTGCTGGATTGGAACGCGGAACACATCGAAGCACGATGTCGCGAAATTCTCGATTTAGTGGGCCTACCTATCGATGATTTTGGTGATCGGAGGCCGTCTCAATTATCGGGAGGACAACAACAACGTGTGGGAGTGGCGCGCGCATTGGCCGCAGAACCGGACGTCGTATTGATGGACGAACCATTTGGCGCTTTGGACCCAATTACCAGAGCCGAGTTGCAGGAAGAGTTCAAGCGCATACAGAGAGAGCTAGCCCTGACCGTAATTATGGTTACCCATGACATGATCGAAGCGTTGCTAATGGCAGATCGAATTGCTGTTATGAAGAAGGGAGAAATTTTACAGATAGGCACGCCTCGAGAACTTATCAATAGTCCTGCGCATGAATATGTTAAAGAAATAGTCGAAATGCCGAAGCGGCGAGCTGATAATCTTGAAAAATTGATGCATCCCTGATGAACGATAACCTGCGTGAACAACTACTGCTACTTCCGGAATACTTCCAAGGACATTTAGTACTCACATTGGTTGCGCTAGCTCTTGGTATTGCTATTAGCATTCCTCTGGGGATTTGGGCTTCCCAATCGCAAGTGGTTAAACGACCTTTGTTAATCGCAGTAAGTATTATTCAGACATTTCCTAGTGTGGCTATTCTTGCCTTGGTAGTGGCGTTGCTGGGCGGACAGATAGGTTTAGTGCCCGCAATTATTGCTTTAGTGCTCTACTGTATGTTGCCGATTGTGCGCAATACGGTTACTGGGCTGGAAACTGTATCTGACGATGTAGTTGAGGCGGCCCGCGGTATAGGCATGTCTTCCCGCCAGATTCTCGTGAAAGTACGCCTGCCATTGGCTTTGCCCGTCATTATCGCGGGTATTCGCACGGCAGCTGTGTGGACAGTTGGACTTGCAACACTTTCCACTCTGGTCGGCGCTACTAGTTTTGGGAACTACATATTCACCGGTTTACAGACTAGAAACCTAGTTTCAGTAACTGTTGGTAGTCTCGCAGCCGCTAGTTTAGCTGTCGCATTGGATTCCATAATTGGTGGGCTTCAGTGGCTAAGTGAAAATCGGAATGGAAAAGAGGCTGTGCCGAAGCTCAAGAAGGCATGGATTGTAGTAATCACAGTATTCCTCGTGGGGGTTTCGTTCTCGGTTTATAGCTTGTTAAAAAAACCTGCGGCGGATTTTATTGTTGGCGGAAAAGGTTTCACCGAACAATACATAATAGCTGGACTGCTGACAGCAGAACTTGAAGAGGCTGGATTCGAAATTGACCAGCGGCTTGGATTGGGTACAGAGGTGATTTACCAAGCCACCGCCAACGAAATGGTGGATATTTATTTAGAGTACTCAGGTACAGTTTGGGCAAATCGTATGAACGAAACTAGTAATCCTGGTCGTCAGACAGTGCTAGCAAAGGTGGGTGACTTTGTTCAGGAAAACGATGGAATGTACAACGTAGGGCCACTTGGATTCCAGAATCTATATGCGTTGGCCATGCGAAAAGATCGAGCTGCGGAGCTGGGCATAGAAACAATAGACGATATGATTCCCATCGCTAATACTCTAGTGGCGGCTGGAGATCTCGAGTTTTTCGGTAGACCAGAATGGATCGCGCTGCGTGATACTTACAACATCGACTTCGCCGAAAAGCTCACCTTTGATACAGCCTTAATGTACACCGCTGTTGATAGGGGCCAGGTAGACATCATTACTGCCTACACCAGCGATGGCCGAATCGACGCCTATAATCTTAAGATAATTGCTGATCCTAGGAATTCGTTGTTGCCATATGATGGTATGTTGATTGCCTCGGCTTCGGCGGCGAAGAATCCTTTGTTTCTGGAAATAGTTGGTGGGCTAGTTAACAGAATATCGGATGAAACAATGCGCGAAGCCAATAGGATCGTGGATGTAAATGGCGGGTCGATTTCTGATGCGGTGAATTACTTGCGCAGTATGATCAGGTAGTGACAACAGTCTCATCATTATGGAATCGTAAAACAGCGCGCAAAAGAGTATCTCACTCAGTTTGAGCTTTGCTGGCAAACTTATAGGAAAGTCCTAGGGGTAACCTTAAATCCTCTGGATATCCTCCTTCCTTCTCAGTCGCTGAATACGCAGGTCTAGGTACTACCTCCAGCGCTTCCAACGAGGTTCGGTGGGAAAGGCTTTACATCACTCTTTATTGGTACATCGCAGCCCGGGCTGCCGCATGTACCTGGATTGAGTAAAGAATATCGCTATTTTGAATCATACCTATAAAACCGATGTTGGAAACCGGGTCAATCCAGAACCAGGAACCGGCAATTCCCCACCACCAGTGGGTGCCTAACGGGGCACCTTGGAAGGCAGCCGAATCGTTAACAATGGCGAAGTCGACACCAAACCCGTTACCAGGGTACAGTTGCCCGATACTCGGAACAGCGTCCGGCAATTGGTTGCTGCGCATAATCTCAACTGCTTCTTCGGAAAGAACGCGCTTGCCATTCAGTTCACCACCGTTGAGGTGCATCTGCACGAACTTCATGTAATCTCCAGCGGTCGAAGTCAGCCCGCCACCACCGGAAAGGAACTTAGGTGGATTCAGAAAAGCACCTGTGTCTGTGCGAGCCAATGTGCCGTCCTGGCGTGGCTGATATTGGCGAGCTAATCGATCGGCATTCTCCGGTTTTACATAAAAACCGGTTTCTGCCATATCGAGCGGATCGAAAAGACGTTCCTGCAAAAACTCATCGAATTTCTGACCGGATAATCTTTCAACCAGATATCCCTGAACGTCGACAGAGATGCTATAGACCCATTGTGTACCTGGTTGGTAACCCAAGGGAATATCGGCTAGCGCTGGAATAGATTCTTCTAACGTGTAATTAAACAGATTGTTAATGCCTGCTTTGGCGTATGCGCTGGCAACTGGACCTTGAGATAGCGGTGGTGTGTAAAGCAATCCGCCGGTATGGCTCATTAATTCACGGATGGTCATCGGATGATTGGCCGGTTCGGTGACCCAACTGCCATCATCGTTCTGAGAGACAAATACTTCCATTCCCCCCAGCTCAGGCAAATACTTTTCAACAGTATCATTCAGCTCAAATTTTCCTTCATCGTGCAACACCATTAGCGCCGTACCGGTTATTGGTTTTGTCATGGAGAAAATACGGAAGATGGTATCTTCCTGCATGGGTACCTCGTCTTCCACATTCTGGTAACCTAGAGCCTTGCTCAGCTGTATTTCACCATTTTGCGCAATCATAACTACGGCGCCGGAAAGTTTGCCTTCGTCGATGCGGGCTTGAAGGTCAGCAGTAACAGTGTCCAAGCGCGCTTGCTCGATATCGGCATAGGAGAGTGTGCCAAACAGAATCAGGTTTAGAGTAATTAGGGTGGCAATAAATTTAACAGTGATTCTCCCAATCATTGGGTGGCCTCATTTGAAAATAGGTTGTCGAAGCTTAAGAGGCCGCATTAGACCATTAAATTCGGGGTGATTCAAAGCTTGCTTCTTTGTCCACTGCACTGAGCGAGGCTCGGAAAATTGCGAAGTCGCAGCAATCAGTTGGGCAGTGGATGCTGATCTAGCAAGTTCTTGATAGCTTCCTCGTTCCAAAATCCAATGCTAGAGCTACCTACCAGCAGAATCGCCTCCGCAGGAGGGGAAACCTGATAATCTTGGTTTTCGAACTGAGCTATAGAATATTCATAACGGTTTGGGTCTGGTTGGAGCTGTGCAGTACTTACTGAAGTGACAAGCGCACTTGAGGCAATAATCAGAGCCCTCGAAATTTCATAACTTGAGACTGTCTTTGAAAAAATCGTCGTGACTGCAAGTTTCAATGACTATTTTCAGAGCTTTAGATCAAGCCACACCGGCGCCTCTGACTCCTACATAAACTGAATAGAGCGATTGGCTGGCAGTCATGAATAGTCGGTTACGTTTGGCGCCACCAAAACAGACATTGGCACAGACTTCAGGCAAACGGATTACACCGATTGGCGCTCCGTCAGGTGCTACCGCCGGTACACCTGGTCGCGCACCAGCCCAGACATTGCCATCGCCGTCACATCGAATACCATCGGCAGAGGTCCGGTTACCGTTGGTGGGGTCGACTAGTTCCGCGAATACGCGGCCATTTTGTAGTTTGGTCCCGTTCACGTCCCATACCTTGATATCCTGACCGGCGCCAGTGTTGGCAACATACAGAAGGGAATAGTCAGGGGAGAAACAAAGCCCGTTAGGGGCGTCGTTATCATCAGTTACCCTATTTATGCTCAAGTCACCGCCATCCACACGGTAAACTGATAAGGGTTGTTCCTGTTCAGCGCGATTACCTTCGTAATTTCCTCGAATACCATAGGGGGGATCAGTGAACCAGATACTGCTATCAGGATGCACTACGGCATCATTCGGTGAATTCAATGGCCGACCGTCGTATCTATTGGCAATGACAGTGACCGTTCCGTCGTATTCATAGCGAACGACACGCCGGTTGCCATGTTCGCAAGAAATTTGTCGTCCCTGGAAATCGAAGGTGTTTCCATTACTGTTACCCGCAGGGTTACGAAACTCGGTGACGCGACCATCATCTTCTATCCAGCGTAGCTGCCGGTTATTTGGAATATCACTCCATACTAGATAGCGACCAACACCGTTCCAGGCTGGTCCTTCTGCCCACATAGTGCCCACGTGGTGGCGCTGAATAGGGGTATTAAAAAGTATGTAGCGCCGGAAGCGATTTTCCAGCGCTACCAAATCTGGATCGGGGTACCGCAATGGAGTATTTCCTGACCAATCCCGAGGTTTGTGCGGGGCAATATCCTGAGCCTTGATGAATTTTGGTAGCAATGCTGCACTTGCGGCTGCCACAGTTAGGAACGAACGACGTTTCATTAGAACCTCGATGATTTCATAAGGAGTTTATTTACAGACGTCTTTATTAATTAATTGGCAATTGATGCTAATGGAAGGCACTGGGAATGTCGAGGTCGAGAAGAAGCCGGCAACCACACCGAATCGCTACATATTTACGATGGCAGGCAAGTTTATGCGCTTAGCTTGGTCGGTTTGCCAGTTATCGGTGCCATGAGCTTTTTCTAGGTTGGGTGCTAGAAATCCACGGTTTCAAGAAAAGGGCCATCTACACATAGCCGTCTACCGTCAGGACTATCGCAGGCACCGC
>JAKUTG010000330.1:0-2518 GCA_022447905.1 Pseudomonadales bacterium
TCGATACCCTTACTTTTTCCGGCACAAATTACTCGGTGGACGAGTAGTTCTTTAAATTCTGTAAAATAAGCCTATAGGCTCAGGTTTTTGAGGCGCATGCTCGATATTAGTTATATAGAGATGTGCCGCAGAGAGCATTAAAAGTTGAATTTATCTGTAATCTTCGAACAGAACAGAAAATTTTTTGTTTCTGTATTTGGTGAGAGTCATCCAAGCATTCTTCAGCGATCGCTATTTATCATTATTAAGGCTCTAGGCCTAGTAATATTGACCTGTATATTATTTCCCGTATCTGCACAGGAGCAAGACGATTCCACCGTTATTTATGAAGCCAGCTATTTCACCCAATATAACCCAGTAACCTTATCCGACATGATCCGCAATATTCCCGGCGGCCAAACCATACTTCGCCGGCGTGGTGGAACCGGGAGCAGCAATTATCGAGGATTTGGTTCCAGTGATGCACAGGTATTGATCAATGGCCGACGAATGTCCGGCAAGATTAACAACATGTCGACTGCGCTGGCTCGAGTTCAGGCTGCACAAGTAGAAAGAATCGAATTGATTCGTGGCAATGCCGAAGGCCTAGATATTCGCAATGAAGGAATTATATACAATGTAATTTTACAAGAAGGGGCAGAAAACGCATCGTCGAGCTTTTTAGACATTGGAGTCACTGAAATAGACGGCATGGATAGGGAGCCAGCAATTTTGGCCTCTTACAATGCCAGTCGTGGACCACTTGAATTCGGTGCTAGTTACCAATATGAGACACGCCCTCGCCTATCCTTAGTTGATGAAGACGTGTTAAACCCAGATCAAACACCGCGGGAATTTCGCCACCTGTATAACGCACAAACTCGACGTAATCATATAATCACGGGTAACGTTGGCTATGAATTCCAGAATGGCGTAATCCTGCAGTTGAACGGTCTCATTTCCGATAACGAACAAGCGTATGACAGACACGAAGACCAGTTTCTAGTCAATTCAGATGGTGTCCTGATAGCAAACGCAATTGAAATAGGTGACATCAACAATCTTAACCAAGAATTTGAACTTGGTGGTGATTTGGAATTCGAAGTTAGCAATCTTGGCCGCCTTAAAACATTATTCGTCGTGAATCGGAGAGAGAATGATGATGATATTGTTCAGGATACAATCGCGAACAATATAACTTCCCGATTATTCTCAAGCATCGCCGATTACGATGAAGGGGAAACAATCGTTCGGTCCGCTATGACCAGTGTTATCGGTGGCCAGACTTTGGAGTATGGTGTTGAGGCAGCCTTTAACACACTGGATAGGACTTTTGCCTTTAATAGCGCGTCTTTATCGAATGCCGTTGTGGAGGAAGATCGTTATGAGGTGTTTATTACTCACAGCGTTCTTTTAACAGACAAAGTTAGTTTGCAATCAGCCTTGACGGAGGAATACTCCAAGATTTTTCAAGATCGCGAAGGCCAGACAAATGACCGCAGTTTTCGGTATCTAAAACCACGGATAGAACTTCGCTATGATCTTACTCCGTCCGATCAATTTCGACTGCTAGGGGAGCGCACTGTCAGTCAGCTCAATCTCAACGAATTCGTTGCCAGCCGTAATGTAGATGACGAATTAATTAACTTCGGGAATCCCAATCTGGAGCCTGAAACAATTTCTTCCTACTCTCTGAGCTACGAACGTCGTTTCGCTAATGATGGTGGCTCAATTGAATTGAAAGCAGCCTATGAAGATATCTCCGATCATATCGATAGAATCTTGATTGGTACCAACGATGCTGCCGTTGGTAATATTGGGGATGCCTGGCGTAAAAACCTCGAGCTAAATCTCAATACCCGGTTTGGATTCATCAATCTTCCGTCCGCGGTATTGACGCTCTCTTACACTTTTGAAGACTCAGAAACGACCGACCCCTTTACCGGTAAAAAACGCAGACTTCATTATTCCACACCGGATTACTTTCAAGTGAGCTTCCGCCATGATGTAGAGGGCACTGACCTCGCCTACGGCTTCAATGCGCACCGTCGAAGTGGTCGATTACGACAAGACGTATCTTTTTTTGAGGAAACTGATTTCGACATTCATTTGAGCACCGCATTTATTGAATATAACTTCACACCCAATGTAAAACTGCGTTTTGCTGGAGCCCATTTCTTAAACGAAGATCGACGCGTATTCGACAAAACTTTCTACAAGGGCAATATTGCCAACGGTGTAATCAAGCGAATAGAAGGTCAAGATTGGACTATAGATCCGGATTATGTGCTTAGCCTGCAGGCAACTTTTTAGAGAGAAGGCTAAGACTGCTGTATACTATTATTTCTTTATTTACTGCTTATAGACAAATGCATTAGTCATGAAGAGAACTACGACGCTGATTGCAACGTTATCAAGCCTGGTGTTTGGATTCTCAATGTCGGCCATAGCTCAATCACCCACTACAATCGATGTTGATTCCCTTGGTCCTCAAGTTGGTGAACACGCGCCCAACTCCAGCCTGCCAGACCAAAACGGC
>JAKUTG010000331.1:0-2503 GCA_022447905.1 Pseudomonadales bacterium
ACAACTATGTGGAACCACCTAACGACAGAGTGAATTTGTTTGCGAAAGGGCGTTTCAATATCGCTGACAACACCGATGTCACTTTGTTCGGCATTTACCAAAATAGAGAATCAGATCAACTTCTAGCCCCGATGCCTCTTTTTTTTGGGTTTGGCGATTTCGGCGGTAGCGAAGGGATTTCAGCAAACAATCAATATAACCCTTTTGGACTAGAGTTTTGTGATCTGTACGGTAATTCTGTTGAGGGTAAAGCCTGTAACGATGCTAACTACCCGGGTGGATATGCTGTAGGTTGGTTCGGTCGAAGATTGTTAGAGGCCGGTAACCGGAACTTCATCCAGGACATTCAAACCTATCGCCTCGAGGCCGGAATTGAGACAGAGTACAATGGCTGGGATATTTCTGCGTACGCCATAATTGGCCAGAACAAAAGCTCAGAAATGACGGAAGGCCTTCTTAATACAGCTAATATCAAGAAAGCTCTGGCGGGTGACTGCACCAGTCCTTGCGTGCCTATGAATGTATTTGGCGGACAAGGTCCTAATAGTGCCTATATGGGCGACGGTCTATGGTCTGGATCAGGCTCAATCACTCCTGAAATGGTCGATTACATAACGTTCCAGGCACATGATGTGGGCAAGAACGAAATGAAAAGCTATGGGTTCGACGTTGTTGGAGAATTGGGAGCACTTCCGGCTGGACCTATTGGGGTAGCGTTCGGATATGAGTTCAGAGATGAACAAGGGATGTTCTCTCCTGATGCCTTCATAGCTGCTGGCTTATCTTCAGGAAATGCAGCAAGCCCTACGTCCGGTAGTTTTGATGTAGATGAATGGTACGCTGAGTTTGCAATTCCAGTTCTTGATAACTTGGATCTAAGCGCAGCGATCAGGTTTTCTGATTACTCAACTTTTGGTAGCACAACGAACACCAAAATCGGAGTGACTTTCTCACCGATCGAAATGGTCTCTTTCAGGGCAACGTTTTCTGAAGGATTTAGAGCTCCTTCAATTGGAGCCCTTTATAGCGGCAACAATGATAGCTATCCTGACCTCGTGGATCCATGTGACGCTAGCCCCTGGTCAGGCAATGCTTCTGATTTCATTGGCTCTGCCGGTGGAGTTCAGACAGGAGTTTGCGCGTCGCAAGGAGTTCCTGACGGTTTCACGCAGCCTAATTCACAAATCAGGACAACTGTCGGAGGTAATCCTGATACTCAGCCAGAGGAATCGGAGGGTTACAACTTTGGCATTATCGTGAATCCTATTGAGAATCTGACTGTCTATTTAGATTTCTATGATATTGAAATCGAAGACACTATATCGACTGTTGGGTCTCAATTACTTCTCAACGGTTGTTATAAAGGAACTAATCCGGCGTATTGTAGCCAGCTTGTAAGACTGCCAACAGGATACTTCAAAGATATCCGTAACGTCGTGTACAACATTGGTAAGGTAGAAACTTCAGGCTATGAGATCACAGCGACTTATGATTGGGACAGTTCTTGGGGAGCTTGGAGAGCAGTGGCTGATTTCGCCTTTCTTGATGAGTTCGATGTCACTAAAGCGAACGGTGCGGTTGAGCATTACGACGGCTACGTAATCGGAAATTCAAGAGCCCAGTTCAAGGAAGTGAAAGGGAATCTGCAGCTCTTTTGGAACAGAGACGATATATCGGCGTCTGTGACAGCTCAATTTCACGATGAGGTTAAAGGCGTAGCTTCAACCGTTCCTAAGACTCTTGCTGACGGGACTAAAGAAGCAGGCGGTACTGTAACGAAACTGGATCAGACATGGTATGTGGATGCTCAAGCGTCGTATAACCTTGACCGCTTTAACTCCGTTATAACCGTGGGTATTGACAATATTCTGGATGAAGATCCTCCCTTCTTCCAAGATAGTTTTGCCAACGATTTCGATCCTTCTTATCGAACTTGGGGTTCTCAATTCTGGTATGCAAGAGTAACTACCAGCTTCTAAAATGCATGCAGCCTGGGTGGCTTTTTAGCTACCCAGGGACTGCATCGCAGATATCTCAATGATTAGGATTTTGGGTAAACCGATAATTTGGTTTGCTCGGAGTCCGCGTGTAATGCGTTTCGCGGCTAGATGTGATTTCTGAATTTACAGAAAATTCAGTTCAAGCTTGATTTCCTGGAACTTGCGTGGGCCGGCTATGCGCTCTAATCGCGGTAGTTAAGAGAAAATTCAACACTCATAACTCCTGGTACAGCACGCACAATGGCCCCAAGACTCTGTTGGATACTGCCGACACGCCCAGGTGTTCGCAAACCACCGCAACCCTCACAGACCACCGATCCTTCAATTAGAACCATCCCTTCATCAACCTAAACAGTAAATCCTGCCGGAAGATCATCAGCACTTGCAATCGCTGATTCAACTCGGGATTTAATTTGCGCATCAATGGCGGCTGATGAAGACGAAATCTCCGATAAAGTCTCCCCTGCCGAAGAAGTTTCTTCTGTTAATACACTATCGCAGCT
>JAKUTG010000332.1:0-2475 GCA_022447905.1 Pseudomonadales bacterium
CCAGTATTTGCCGCTGGACTTAACATGGAGGTAAAGACCACCACCATCAGCCATCTTATAGGCTCTATCTGAGGATTTTGATTGTTTGACAGCGCTAGCTGTTAGTTTTTGCACACGTTTACTCAGTAAAGGACTGCACTGTACCTATATGGCTCTAGTAATGTGGTCTCAAGACGTACTTTCTGGGGGTATCTCTTCTGAGGTCAGCTAAAGTACCCCCAAAAGTACCCCCAATTTGGGGGTACTTCACTGGATTTCGTTGGATTGCGTTGGATTGATTATATCGTAGAAAGCCCATAATTACAGGGCTTTTGAGACGTTATTGGACTTGTATGGATAGGAAATTGGTCGGGACGGCGGGATTTGAACCCACGACCACTTGACCCCCAGTCAAGTGCGCTACCAGGCTGCGCTACGCCCCGATTGTTCTAAATTATCTGAATAAGTTTGGGTATTGAAGTGTACTGCAGCGGAACTGAAATTTCCGCACTTAGAGTTGAGCTATTACTTCTTCGAGCTCTTTAATTAGTGGCTTGAGTTCACTGGCATCAACTTTAGGCCTCGCTAGTTCTTCAGGATTGTCGCTCATTTTCTGTCGAGCACCACCAATCGTGTATCCCTGTTCATAAAGCAAGCTCTTGATCTGTCGGATCAAAACTACATCCTGGCGCTGATAATAACGCCGATTTCCCCTACGTTTTACCGGCTTTAGCTGAGGAAATTCAGCTTCCCAATAACGCAAAACATGAGGTTTTACAGCACAGAGCACACTCACTTCCCCAATTGTGAAGTAGCGTTTTGGCGGAATAGGAGGTAATTCCTCGCTATTCGTCGTTTCCAGCATAGCCTTCCACTCTTGCCTTAAGTTTCTGCCCTGGCCTGAAAGTAACTACCCGTCTTGCCTTAATCGGTATTGCTTCGCCAGTCTTGGGGTTTCTACCTGGACGCTGCTTCTTATCTCTGAGGTCGAAATTGCCGTAGCCGGACAACTTCACCTGCTCGTTACTCTCCAGAGACAAGCGGATTTCTTCAAAAAATTGCTCAACTACCTCTTTGGCCTCGCGCTTGTTAAGCCCTAATTCCTCGAACAGGCGTTCTGCCATGTCGGCTTTTGTGAGTGCTCCGTCCGTCATAGTCCAATCCCCGGTTAATTGCGTAAATTCGCATTAAATTGTTCTTGTAGTACGTTGACGCAACTACCAATTATCACACTTACTTCATCATCACTAAGAGTGCGCGAAGGATGCTGCCACGTCAAGCCCAAAGCAATACTTTTTTTACCTTTTTCAACGGCATCTCCTTGATATACATCAAATATTCGCAGGCTTGTCAGAAACTCACCAGCATTGTCGCGTACGATCGTCAGTATTTTTTCTGCCGACACGGAATCGTTAATGACTATTGCCAAATCGCGGTTGACTTCCGGGTACCGCGATAACGCGCTAGCTATCGGTAACTCACCAGCCTGGACCGCATCAAGATCGAGTTCAAACATAAAAATCTCGGTATCCAGCTCCAGTTTCCGAGCTATCGCCGGATGCAGAGCCCCAAGGTGGCCAAGCAGGCCCCCTCCCTTGGACTCTATTCGTGCACATTGCCCAGGGTGGAAGCATCCAAACTCTGCTGGTTGAAACCGAAAATGTCGATTGTCACCACCCAGCCTTAAGATACATTCCACATCACCTTTCACATCATAGAAATCGGTAACATCGTCCTTGTTATTCCAGTTTTGAGGATAACGACTTCCCGAAACAATGCCACCTATCCTATTGATTTGTTCATAATCTCCAGTATTTCCTGTAAAAACCAGCCCAGTCTCGAATAATCTGATACGGTCTTGCTGCCGATTCGCATTGTATTGCGTCGTATTCAACAGTCCGGGAAGAATGCTGGCTCGCATTACAGACATTTCCTCTGAGATCGGATTTTCCAGAGATACCGTCTGAATTTCGTTTCCACAAACGAGTTCGGACAGTTCAGGGTGAATAAAGCTGTAGGTAACTACCTCCTGATAACCCATGGCCACTAACTGATGTCGGATGCGTTGCAGAGGCACCAAGGCTTCAGGTTTAGATACCAGAGATTGGGCTCCGAACCGGAAAGTTGAGGGCACCTTGTTGTAGCCGTAGATACGGACGATTTCTTCGATAAGGTCAGCTTCCAGGGTAACGTCGAACCGGAATGAGGGGACACCTATGGTTATCGACTCTTTGTTTTTATTGGTAATGGAGAACCCTAATCTGGAAAGGATATCGATAATCTCTTTTTTGGTGATCTCTATGCCAAGAACTTGCGAGACTAGCTCAATCTGCAATTCAATTTTCACAGGCTCGGGGAGATTGCCGACTGCCTCTGTGATCGGGCCAGGATCCCCACCAACAATTTCAAGCAACAATGATGTTGCGCGTTCCATCGCCTTACGCTGGAGGTTGTAATCCACTCCTCTCTCGTAACGATGAGATGCATCCGTCTGCA
>JAKUTG010000333.1:0-2474 GCA_022447905.1 Pseudomonadales bacterium
AAGTTCAGATTCCTCTAGTTCTTTCATCGTATTTTGATCGCCCGCTAGTAGACACTGAGCAACTGCCGTTGCATATTCTTTAAACGAGTTATCCTTAGCCACAAAGTCAGTTTCGCAATTTATTTCGACCAACACACCCAAAGATCTGTCCTCAGAAACAAGCTGGACGATTGCTCCCTCAGCTGCGATTCGTCCCGACTTCTTTTCTGCACTTGCGACACCCAATGTTCGCAGCAGCTCAATACCCTGCTCTATGTCGCCATTCGTTTGAATAAGGGCTTTTTTGCAATCCATCATGCCTGCACCAGTACGTTCACGCAGTTCTTTGACCAAGGCGGCTGATATAGTCATGTAATGGCTCTCATCCGATCACTGTGCTTGACCATCAGTGCTTTTTTCGGCATCCGCTGACAGCGCACCTTCTCCAATTGGATCGGGTGCCAGTTCCGGAGTTTTTTCCGAGACAACAAGAGGCTCTGCCGCTTCAACGGGGGCATCCTCGGCAATACTAGCCACCTCTACGTTTTCAGAAACCTCTATATAGTCATCAGCGTCACCACTGATAACTTCTGGCAAAATACTTTTCGCTGCCAAAACAGCATCAGCGGCATGAGAAAGATAAAGGCGTACCGCTCTTATCGCATCATCATTACCAGGAACCGGGTAATCGATTCCCTCTGGCGAGCTGTTTGTGTCGACTATGCCCACTACCGGAATCTTCAATTTCTTTGCCTCGGCAACCGCGATTTTTTCGTGATCGACATCTATAACGAAAACACAGTCTGGAAGACCCGTCATATCACGTATACCGGAAAGAGTACGGTCCAGCTTACTTCGTTCTCGCTCCAGATTGAGCGCTTCCTTTTTGCTTAGCCGATCTATGGCACCACTGCTATTTAACTCGTCAAGTTCAATCAACCTGGCTATAGAATTCTTGACCGTCTTGAAGTTCGTCAACATACCCCCAAGCCAGCGGTGATCCACAAAGGGGCAGCCGCATCTTTGAGCATGCTCCCGAACCAGTTTACTTGCCTGGCGTTTTGTGCCAACGAACAACACTTTTCCTTTTGCAGCAGTAACGCTTCCTAAAAAGTTCATCGCCTCTTGAAACAAAGGCAACGTAGTTTCCAGATTGATAATGTGAATTTTGTTGCGGCTACCAAAGATATAAGGTGCCATCTTTGGTGACCAATAGCGGGTCTGATGACCGAAATGAACGCCAGCTTCCAACATCTGACGCATATTGATGTCTGCCATGTAATCTCCTTCGGGTTCAGTTTCGACAGGTACCTCTATCGCCGACCCATCTGTTTGTACACAAATGAGCACCCGGGCGATCGATCACGTTACCTGCCAGGATTTTGGGGCCGGAATTTTATCCGAACATTGAGAAAATCTCCAGTGCCTGATGTTTCTGCACCCCACATGCTGTCTGGTTATCGGCATTGAAACTGTACATCAGGACACATCTGTCGAAATGTTGGTGTAGGATAGGTTACCCCGATAGGAGAGAAATTTCCGTATTCCATGTCCGTAACGATAAAATCTGCCGCAGAATTGGCCAAAATGCGCGTATCTGGCCAACTTACGAGACAGGTGCTCGATATGATCACGCCTCACGTGGCGCCTGGTATCACCACGGATGAGCTGGATCAAATTTGTCACCGATACATCATCGATGACCTCGACGCGATACCAGCTCCATTAAACTATAGAGGATTCCCCAAATCGATCTGTACCAGTGTGAATCACGTGGTCTGCCACGGCATTCCAGGGAAGAGAAAACTCAAAACTGGCGATATCATTAACATCGATATCACCGTGATAAAAGATGGATACCATGGGGACGCCAGCAGAATGTTTGCAATTGGCGACGTCTCAATTCGAGCTCAACGCCTGATAAATATCACTCGTGAGTGTCTTGAAACGGCTATTCGTCTTGTACACCCTGGCACACGCCTTGGGGACATCGGTGCTGCGATCCAACAGTATGCTGAAGGTAACGGGTTTTCAGTTGTGCGCGAATACTGTGGTCATGGCATTGGGCGTGTATTTCATGAAGACCCGCAGGTACTGCACTACGGTACGTTTGGAAGTGGCTTGGAACTCTCCCCTGGAATGACCTTTACCATCGAACCAATGATCAATGCGGGAAAAAAGGAAACTCGCCTACTTCCGGACGGCTGGACCGTGGTTACAAGAGATCATAGTCTAAGCGCACAGTGGGAACATACGATAGGAGTTACTGAAGACGGCCATGAGATACTAACAGGCTAGCCGTCTCGATCGGTCTGAAAAATGTGGTTGGCACGAAACCGTATCCTGGATACCCGGGCCCTGCACAAGTTGATGGGGGATTCCAATAGAGTCAGCCTAGTCAAAACACTGCTGAGTGATAGTGTCAGCGTATTGAAAAACTACCACCTTGGCGGTGCTCCTTCACAGGATATCGTTACTGCTCATGCCTGGTTTGT
>JAKUTG010000334.1:0-2464 GCA_022447905.1 Pseudomonadales bacterium
ACCCTTAGCAGTCTGCAATTCTCCACGAGTTGTATCTAACTCTTCGAGGCACAAATTTAATGAACGTCGGGCATCTTATATTTGACCAGCTAGTTTGATACCAGCAGTACGCAGACTGTCTATCTCGGTTTCTAGATTGCCAATTTCTATTACCACGCTGCTGAGGTTTTTATCAACTGGCTCTAGCTCTAAACTCAATTGTTCTTTCTCGAGTTTCTGTTTCCTTTCTAGAGCACGTCCAACTATGCTTTCCAACTGCTGAATTCTTGACTGCTCAACTTCGGCTATCTGTCTTGGCTCCTCAGCACGTTGAATAAATTCATCCCACTCAATTTGCCATTTTTCCAGAACCTCCTCAGCGTCGGCTAACTGAGTAGCAGAATCCTGTTCATTTGTCTGGGCTGTTTCCAGCTTGGGAGAAATGGAACGTAACTCTGAATCCAGGAGGGTGATCTTACGAAGGTCTACATCCAGCTCTTCACGCGTTTGCCTCCAACCTTCTTCAGTTTCGGTGAGATCCTGTTTGAGCTGGTCGACCCGCTCGATGTGGTGTTCTATAGATTGCTCTATGCGAGCAATGTCATTGCCAAGGCTATAGAAACGAGCTTGCACTTCGCCCAGCGAGTCCGTAAGCCCGGCATTGTCTGCTAAGTGGCTTTCTACTTTAGCGTCAATTTGACTTTGATTTGCCGAAGCTGACTCGATATCCAGTTCAAGCGAATTGATAGCGCCCTGGTTAGCTTTAATTTCTCCATCGAGACTGCGCCAGCGCAGCGCATTGAGATTTGCTGCAGTTTCTCTTTCTTGCTGCTTCAATTCACCATACTTTTCCGCTGCAATCGACTGACGTTTGAGATGTTGCAGTTGGCGTCCCAGCTCATCTCGAATGTCCGCCAAACGCTCCAGATTACCTTTCGTGCGCTTGATACGGTTCTGGGTTTCCTTTCTGCGTTCCTTGTATTTGGAAATTCCCGCGGCTTCTTCTATGTATACGCGCAGCTCTTCAGGCTTAGATTCAATCAAACGCGTGACCATGCCCTGCTCAATGATGGAATAGCTGCGTGCACCGAGCCCAGTACCTAAGAAGATATCCGTGATATCGCGACGGCGACACCTTGTCCCGTTCAATGAATAAGTGGATATCCCTTCCCGATCCACCTTACGCTTAATGGATACTTCGGTGAAATTAGCATATTCACCGGCTAGCTTACGATCAGAGTTATCAAAAATCAGTTCGACACTTGCCTGCCCTACTGGCTTACGGGCACTCGAGCCATTGAAGATAACGTCCGCCATGTGTTCGCCGCGCAAGTTCTTGGCCGAACTCTCCCCCATTACCCAGCGAACGGCGTCGATCACATTGGACTTACCACACCCGTTCGGCCCGACGACCGCACATAAACTTGAAGGAAAATTAATCGTAGTAGGGTCTACGAAAGACTTAAAGCCGTTTAATTTAATAGACTTCAGTCGCATGATTGACCCAGTGCAGTGGGCATCTTGAGTAAAACCTGAAGCCTAAAAATATTATTGCGATATGGCGCCATCATTTTCCTGAGGTTTTGATCCACGAAAAATAAACACCGCTATGAAATCGACGTTTTGGTCCACTGAACTCTAAAAATGTATCGAATAAAGGATAATACTTTTAGTCGGCCAAGTCCCCGAAAAGAATAGCCCTCTAGCAGAGCCAGCCAAAAATTTTCTGAGGCTAAACCCTTAAGACTTAAATTCGACCTATTTATGTTGCGATAGCCTTCTTTTACAATAATCTGAAACGGATTTTGCAATTTTCACCGTATAACAGAGAGCACCAGTTTTAGTTTTTATACAGGTTTACCCTCACCGGAGAAGGTTATGAAACTACAATTTTTACCACTCATTACCCTGATTTTGATTGGGTGTGCATCTATCGAAAATTTAACTGGCAATAATCCCATCATAGACACACTGGGTGTAAACCTGACCCAGTACAATCGCGATTTAGCGGATTGTCAGCAGTACGCTAACGAGGTAGAAATTGCCCGAAAGGCTGCCGTAGGCGCCGCATCTGGGGCGGCAGTGGGTGGTGTTTTTGGAGCCGTTCTTGGTAACAATGATACAGCTCAACGCGGCGCAGGAATCGGTGCCGTCGGGGGAGGAACAAGAGGAGTTCGTGAAGGAATACGTGAACGCGAACGAGTTATCAAACGCTGTCTCATTGGGCGAGGCTATCGCGTTCTTAACTAGCAAATCATGAATCAGCCAGAATCAACACCTATTGATTCATATATTGTTCGCAATATTGTGGTTTAAAAACGCAGTACTTCCACCTTAATCTGCTCCGCCAAAATCTCCTCTTCCGTAAACGGCAAATCAATCCATTGACTCTGGGAGTAAAGTTTCGTCATATCTGAATAAAACTCTGAATCGGGTTCCGGGGATTGAGAATAAGTAAGTATGGCCTTGGTGATCGGGCTACCTT
>JAKUTG010000335.1:0-2460 GCA_022447905.1 Pseudomonadales bacterium
TTTCAGCCATCCCCCAAGGTCCTGTTACCTCCATCTGAACCATTGAGGAATAGTGGGAAGCAAAATGCCGGCTTATGCGCTCGTCTATAATCACTTCATCATGACGTCGAACCAACTCGTTCAACACCGACAAAGCCAAGACATTCCCCTTGCCTTCGTCCAATCCAGGACCAATAAATAATGGTATATCGCGCCCTTCGGGGGGTAGTAACGCTTCGGCCCGAGCACCAGCATCCCATATTGGATTACCTTCTAGGGTAAAAGCGGCCCGACTGTTCCCGCTCGGTCCCAGCCAGAATCCGGAAAGAATTGAGGCCGTTACCAACGCAAACCCAAGCAGGGTCAAATAACGCCGCCTTTGAAGAGTTGCGACGTTTAGCACCGCTCAGACAATGGGATAGTGCCGTTCTCTACTGCACGCCGAAGTTCGTACTTCAGTACCTTCCCCATAACATTGCGAGGCAGCGCTGATACAAAACTGACTGCCCTGGGGTGTTTATAGCGGGCAAGATGCCCGTCAAATGCTGACAGAATCTCTTCAGCGGTAATTGTAGATTTCTTATTGATCACAACTACTGCAACAGGGATCTCACCCCACTTGTCGTCGGTGGCACCCACTACTGATGACTCGGCTATTCCATCAATTCGATCTAGAACTTGTTCTAGCTCAGCGGGGTAGATATTTTCACCGCCCGAAATCACTACATCGGTCTTCCGGTCATTGATGAAGACGTAACCGCGCTCGTCCCGATACCCGATATCTCCCGTACAAAACCAGTCGATCTCAAATGCTTCCTCACTTGCGCTACGGTCTTTCCAGTATTTCTTAAAAAGATTCGGACCCCGCAACAAAAGTTCTCCAGATGCTCCAGGCTTCACATCATCACCGGCATCATCAACAATTCGGAGTTCCGTATGCAATGCCCCGCGCCCTGTCGAACCGACTGACATCATTGCGTCTTCCTCTCGCTGGTAGAGGGCGACTGGCCCAGTTTCCGTCGAACCATAGACCTGAATGACCGGAATACCGCGATCATGCCAAACCTCGATCAAAGAGTGGGGCACAATAGATGACCCGGTAGTGACGATACGTAGACTGCTAAGGTCAGTTGTCTGCCAATTGGATTGCTGGACAATGGCCGCAATCGTCGCTGGTACCAGCACCAGCAGGCTCGGCCTGTCTTTTTCAATTGCGATCAATGTTGCCGACGGATCAAAACGCCGATGAATCGATATCGTGGCTCCAATATAGAGTCCAGGTGTCGTATGAATATTCATGCCGCCGACATGAAACATCGGCAACACCGTCAAGATGTGGTCGGAAGGTGTCAACTCATGCATGTGAACGCTGTTCAGCGCATTGAACAGCAACGCATTTTGAGTCAACACGGCACCTTTGGGTCGTCCAGTGGTCCCCGAGGTGTATACCAGGAGCAGAGGCGTATCCAGGCTACCCCCGAAATTCGACTCCGTTAGAGTTGTGTCGCAGTCTTCCGATGTTGAAACAATGTTTTCGCAATCAATTAACATACACTCAGATCGGCCGGTAACCAATCCAGCAGCTGAATCCCAGTGATGGGAATCTGAAATTAAGACCTTGGGCTCCGCATGTCCGAGTACATGGTCGAGCTCAGGCGGGGCAAGCCGCCAGTTCAAAGGCAGATACAGGGCTCCCAATTTGGCACAAGCAAACAACACAATGACGCACTCTGGAGTATTAAATCCCAGGTATGCGACCCGATCCCCTAGGCTAACGCCGTGGGTATTGTGAAGAAAACCAGCAGTCCTCTGAATCCGAACGTGAAGCGCGCGGTAACTGATTTCCACGCCATCGAAACGAATCGCTACCCGATCGGGAGAACTTAAGGCATGCTGCTCAATCCAGACAGAGAGATCACGGGTCATGCGTCATCATTTTCACCAGGCTCATACAACGCTTCACGGCCGATCCGGTCAAGGCAAATCTCTGCAGTCCACGGCAACATTAACGACCCACAGCGTGAATCGCGGTAAATACGCTCCAGCGCTAATGACTTTAACATCGACAGCCCGCCGCAGGTTCGAATGGCAAGCTGCGCAAGTTCATTCGCATTTTCCATAACCGAATATTGAGCAGCATAGGCTCGCAAAATCTGTTCTTTAGTTGGATTCGGGCCCGCTTCGCTCATGGCCTGAAACCAGATTGCTTTGGTTTGCTCTAGCATAAGGCGCATATCCGCAACAGCTAACTGCTTGGTCGGATACATACGCCGCTTCACTGGTGGCGCCCCAGGCAGTTCACCGCGCAGATATTTAACCGTGAAATCATAAGCTGCCTGTGCGAGCCCCATATATGCCGGAGTCAAGGTCATGAACATATGCGGCCAACGGCTGGCTGCCTGAAAGTAAACACCGGGTGGCAACAGTTCGGACCCATCTGGAACAAAAACCTCTTCAAACAACAGCGTGCGACTCACAGTG
>JAKUTG010000336.1:0-2456 GCA_022447905.1 Pseudomonadales bacterium
ATCCGAAAACCCTGTTTACCTTGTTGGCCGATACTCATCAGCTGAAGATAGTAGAAAATGGCACCAGACTTTCTCCTTTTCCAGCAGACCAGGCAGTGGCTTCAACTTCAGAGAGAATGCTGGGTCTGCTGATGGATTTGACAGTGGTTTACGGCCATGTGGTGTTGCCACGTGATTTGGCTGCCAACTTACCTGCAATAGATCAATCGTTGAATTCCTTCAGGTCGGTAAATTGGCGCATGGCAGCGTTGTTATCCGCACGCCGATATAGGGACTTCGAAGACTTTACGCATGTACTGGATAGATCAGCAAATATATTTAGAGAATTCTCGGCTTCAATCGAGAAAGACGACACCCCATCTTTATACTATTTGCATGCGATGCTTCCCCACAAACCGTGGCAATACCTGCCTGGTGGGAAAAAATACACTTTGGCGCCTAACAGCGTTGATGGACGGATTAGATTGGATAGTGCCCAAGGAACCTTTCCAGGCTGGGAAAGCGATCAATCGCTAATAGATTACAATTATAGACGCCATGCCCTGCAAGCTGGCTATGTAGACGGCCTGGTAGGAGAACTTATCGAAAGCCTGCAGCTGGCGGAACTCTTCGAGCGCTCATTAGTGATAATTACTTCGGATCACGGGGCTTCATTTATACAAAACGACTATACAAGAAGTGCCAGCGAGACAAACCTCGCTGACATAATGTGGGTTCCCCTGTTTATCAAATTACCTTTTCAGGACCAGGGTATTACCAGTGACCGCAACGTAGAGTCTATCGACATTCTGCCTACCATTATTGATGCTCTCGAACTGGAGGTCGATTGGGAGATGGATGGTCAATCGGCCCTCAATACGACTCTGCCGGAGCGCAAACGGAAAAGTATTCTGAAAGGGGGCACTAGCAAGCTGTTCGACATAGATCCACAATCAAATTTAAGAACCGACAGCCTTTTGAGAAAGACCAGAACAATTCGATCAGGGGCTTGGGGACAGATGTATGGTGTCCAGGAATATGCCCATTTGGCTGGCAGGCCCATAGCAGAATTTGAACTGCTCGATGTGGATTTGCAGGTGACTCTCGAGGGGGAGGCATTCTTCGCTAATGTGGCACTCGATGCAGGATTCATTTTGACTGACATCAGGGGGCGAGTTACCGGAGAAAACCTGCCTGATGAACCTGAATATTTAGCGGTTGGAATTAATGGCGTGATCAGGACAGTAATAGAGTTGGGTCCCCAGTTTTACCAGGCGCAAAAATTTACTGCGCTGGTACCCGAGGCGTCATTTAGCGTTGGGCACAATGAGGTCAATGTATTTTTTGTAAGAGATATCGATGGAAAAATAGAGCTGCAGCGGTTACAGAAAGACATCCAGACTCGATATTCTCTTGCCATTGAAAGGGATGAAAATATTGAAATACTGATTTCTCCCGACGGGCAGAAAATACCAATAGATGACAGGAATGTAGAGGGTTTTGTTCGTTCTTATATTGGGCAAGAAAACGCCATAGTCGTGGTGAGCGGTTGGTCGCTTGACGTAGTCAACGCTGACGTGGCTGATGTATTAATCTTTGTCAATGGTGAACTGCGCGCTTCTCTCACACCTGATGTGCGTAGGAGTGATGTTGAGTCTGTCAGAGAGGAAGCAGTCGGGTTAACGCCTGGCTTTCGAATAAATCTGCCCTTATCTGATTTTGATGTGCTGAATGAAGAACATGTCCGCGTATTCGGCATTTCCCAAAACAGTGCAAGCGAATTAGCTTATCTCAGCAATTGGATCTTTAGCAATTAGAGGTAGAGGGGACATCCATAACTTAACCAAGTCTCCGAAATGCGTCTGCATGACGAGTCTGTCATTACTGGAATATTTTTGTGCGATTCCTTCTGGATAGGCAATGCTTGTCTTGCCTGGCGCATAGGCGGCTAAATCCTGCAACGCCCGCTCGCCGCTGAAGAACTAATCTTGAGTGAAAATTCAGGCAATTAGATAAAATGAGACCTATACCTCTTTCTTGCGAGTCATAAGGTAGAGCGTACGCTCACTGTCTTCGACATCCACCTGTTTCCGAATAGAGAAAAATATCGAAAATTCGATCTCAAATTGCTCTTTATCGTATTCGTCAAATATGTCCTTTCTTGAAGCAAGCAAACGTTTTACTTGAGAATCACTCTTCGGTACAAATTCAATTATCAGATGTGTGGCCAGTCCCCCAAAAAATTCTGCAATCAAGCCCATTGGTACATTATTTGAAATCGCCAGGTGATGTATGAATGCTAGCGCGAGAACAATTTTCCCTTCCAATCTTTCTACAAACGACATGCGTTCAGCCGAAGACCAACCGATTGCGGGACTGGGATTCGTGAGGTCCAGCAGAAGCGGAAGCAAATTCTCCTCTTGGTTCGATTTTGTCTGCATATAGTTTTTCTCCACCTCCTCTGGATCAATATCCTG
>JAKUTG010000337.1:0-2442 GCA_022447905.1 Pseudomonadales bacterium
AACCCGCATGTTGTTCCGCCCAGCTGACCAGCGCCCGGCGCCGGGTGACCAGTTCGTCATAGGTTGTCGGCATCTGCCAGGCCCGGTTCCCCCGACGACCGCTTGTGGGCGATTCGAAAGTCATCAGATCAGAATTTTTTGGATCTGCTTGGAAATCGTAAAGACCGGCTGCGGTGCGCACCGACTGGCAAAAAGCGATGTGGCGGGTTACATCGGCTACAATTTGGCCATCAAGGTAGACGGCACGGCCATCCACCAGACTCTGAAGGTGTTCTGTGGCGTTCTTGATGGGTTGACCAGTCATCGCGGTATTCAGTTAGCAGTAAGCAATTAACAAATTATAAGGTGGTTCACAATTATCATGGATGGCCTAATTCGGGTTCGATGGCCAACCACAACGCAGGTGCCGTCGAAGTTAGCGACACAATAGTCCACTCAACTAAAATAAAAACCCTTCAGTACATTACAGACCAACCAATGGCCCAACCTGCGAAAAATGCTATGGTTTCGTGACAATCTAGAGACAAACAACGGACAGCACCACTCACAATTTATTCAGATTCTAATCAGACTTTCGACAAATCTGGGCTAAAGCAGCGATAGATCTCCAAGACAACGCCACCACATCTAGGAATCAACCATGATCAAACATGGAAAAAAAATCGCGACAATCTCAAAGACGGCCAAGTAATCTATGTCGGGGATGAAACAATGGGAGACACCCCTCCTATCCAACTTTTGACCAGATCATCAATACTTATGCCGCGCTGTATGACCTAAATTAAGTGCCGGATAATATGGTTCTAACCTCGTACAAGGGAGAGAGTGAGTAATTCAATACCTATTTCTCAGAACAAAACAAATTATGCTGCCCATAAAAAACGGACTCGTGCCCATCGTTTCATCACTGAGTGGTCGTATAGATTGCTGGTCCGCTTGCTAGCCCGACAGGCCAAAGGCAAGATCGTGGCCAACATGACCTGAGATAGTAGACGATGACCTTCAACATTTTGACACCTGCACAAACGGTGGATATCAGCATGGATGACGGTGCCATCATCCGTCTCCGACGTCACAGCAAAGGGAAACAGCGGCTGCTTCTCAGCCATGGAAACGGATTCGCTATCGATGCGTACTATCCATTCTGGCAACTGTTTCTGGACAGCTTTGAGGTGGTCGTTTTTGATGTTCGCAACCACGGTCAAAATCCCCGCCACAACTTCGCGGCACACCACATCAATCGTTTTGTCCTCGATTTCGAAACTATTTCCACCCATATTCCCCAGATCTTTGGTGCTAAACCGACGGTAGCGGTTTTTCATTCGATTTCAGCGATTACCGGCCTGTTACAGAACCTTGAACATGGTCAGCGCTGGGACGCACTGCTAGTAGTTGATCCACCTGTGATACCAGAACCAGGGCACGCGTTGTATCAACTGGCCCATTCATTCGAACTGAAGCTGAGGGACTGGGCAGTCAGTCGACCACACAGATTTTCCAGTCCTAATGAACTAACACAAACTCTGATTGAAACAAAACGCCTGAATCGCTGGCAGAACGGCAGCCACCAACTTATGGCCGCGGCAACACTAACGGAGAATACAACTGGTTGGGAACTGACCTGTCCCAGCACCTACGAATCCCAAATCTACGACGACAATGCTAAACTGGATATCTGGGCCCAGCTGACAGAACTGACGGGGCCGGTCAGGTTTCTGGGTGCTGATCCGGAAATCGAAGGTGCCTGGCCACCCGCTTTTGTCAATCGGGCAATGCACGTCGAGTTGGGTCTTCCCTACTCATGTATAACTGCAACGACGCATATGATGCAGATCGAACGACCACAAACAGTCGCGAAAGAGTTTCTATCCTTCTTGCACAATGCCGGCATCGCGTGATCTAAGAACGCTGCCCATTCTTCACACTACGCACAAACTCGATTTGGGACCGAAAACGTAATAGCCGCAAGTGCGCAGCAGTTTCTCACGCAGTCAGTCGAAGTAGTGAATCTCAAGTAACAAACAACCGTTGCAGGATTTAAACGGACCATGATCAGTACCCGGCGGTCTGCAGGCATAGGTGTTAGCTGCAAAAGTCTCACCGCCCTGACCGTCCTCGTCATTACCCACAATCAGATCGCCCGACACTAGGTACACCTCCTCCCAATACTCGTGATTGAAAGGTGTGGTGGTATAGATACCCGGTTTGAAGCGCAGCAGGCGAGTCCGGCTGCCAGTTCGACTGACTTCATCCAAGCTACCCGAAAGTATTTTCTGCTCGATCCCGACTGGGTAACCCTGCGGTACTTCCCAGCCATTTTCGAGATCAAGTGAATAGAACTCTCTATGTGCTTTGTTGATGCTGATCATATTTCCCTCCAGTTATGCATAAAACCGGACAGTATTGCGAGCGTAGTTTCCCTATGAAAACAGTAAGCGGGAT
>JAKUTG010000338.1:0-2439 GCA_022447905.1 Pseudomonadales bacterium
CCATCGGGCAGGAAGCCCACGACACGCCCACCCGTGTGAGGACCTGAGCCATCTGCAGCAGCCTGTTCCACCACACCAGCGAGGTCCCATCCTGGACGCCAGCCGTCCTCCGCTTGGATGGATCGGCGCGTTTCACCGCGGTTGAGGGAAATGGCCGACACACGTACCAATGCTTCCGAGGGCAAAGGCTGCGGCATTGCAATATCATGGATGATGAGTTTGCCAGGGGCCTTTTGGTCGACGACGACAGCCTGATTGGTTGCCATAGAAATCTCCTTTTGCACTGAGTTAGGCCACTAACTCTGGTTGAATCTTATTTAACGCTTGCGCCAGGAACCCGATTTCTTTTCTTAATCGAGCTCTAAGGAAGGGATCGATCCCGTACAGCGGTGTTACTTAATGTATCAAGGGACTCCGTTTATTTCGGATCAGACCTACGAAGAGTCGGATTCCAGACTCCGAGTAACAGAGCAACAAACAAGGTTATAACTGCTGCACCGGTGACGGCGATGGGCCAGCTAAATGTATTTCCTGCCAATGCCAATGGTAGTGCGCTAAGGAAATGGATAGCCGGAGCAACCTGCAATATGCTTATTATCCGGCCTCTCAGTTCAGGTGGGGCATTAAGCTGTATTAGAGTATTCGCCATGGGCCAGAATAATCCAGTGCTCGCCATTCCGACAAAAAAGAAAATGATCCAGGAAGGCCAGTACCAAGTGGACCAGGCGAATACGGCTAAGAATATACAGACAGCAATTAAAGAACCGACCAGTATCAGGGATTTACGCTTATAGTCGTCCAATGAGGCAAGGGTCAGGTTCCCTATAAGAGAACCTAATCCCGCTCCCATCCACAATAATCCGGTTCCCCCCGCTCCTACTGATAGAACCTCTTGAGTGAAGGCTGGCAGGACTTGGCGGTAAGACATGGCAAAGAACGTAAAAGCGAAAGCAAGCCCGATCACTGTGTAGAGGACTGGGGAAGACCAAACACAATGCAATCCTTTCTTGAGGTCTATGAGCATCGCTGTCTTGGGTATTTCCGAGACAGCTGGCAGACTTTTAATCAAGATTAGGAATAAAATGCCAGACGCGTACAAGCCTGCGTTAACGAAAAGAGCAGTTCCCACATCAAACAGTTCGATAACTAAACCTGACAATGCTGGACCTATTATTTGTCCAGATTGATCTACCATCGAGTAAAGGGCCACGCCGTTCATTAAATCCTTACGCTCAACTAGGTCTCCTATCAGGGCCATACGAGAAGGATTATTTATTGCTTGAACTGCACCCAATAACGATGAAATGGCAAATACATGCCAAAGCTCTAATAGGCCGGCGACTTTTAGCATTGCTAAACCTAATATGAGGATTGAAATAGCGATGCGAGTGGAAATTAATAATCTGAGTCGATCGGTTCGGTCTGCAATAATGCCACCCAACACAGAGAAAACTACATTAGGTATTCCATATGCGAACATCACCAGCCCTAATTGAAAACTGGAGTCGGTGATGTCTAGCACCAGGATGCCTATCGTTAAGAATTGCATTCCTTGAGCGATAGACTGGGTGGCGCCACTTAACCAAAACAACCGGAAATCGTTGTATCGAAAGGCTCGGAACATTTTGAATTTGTTCCTCAACCCGTTAGTTTGTAGAGGTGAGACCATGAAATCAGTGCAATGGAGGATTAAATGACTTTGTAGAACTGGTGAATGAGATTACAGAGCTAGTCAGACGGTTGAGCATAGACCAATAAAACTAGGAGTAAACCATGGAATTCGAACGTAGAAATTATCCTGAACTACCTCAGCCCAGTGGAGCCTTTCATCATTCTGTCCGCTCGGGCAATACCCTATATATAGCTGGTAGTACTGCCGGGGGGACATCCGCTGCCACAGGTGGTATCGCTGCCCAAGCAGAGGCCATCCTTGATAAATTCGAACATATCTTAAAGGAAAACGGTGGCACGTTGGCCAATGTGGTCAAGGTGACGAGTTTCGTTACTGATTTGCGGGAAGCACCGGCCGCAGGTGAAGTCCGTATGAAGCGATTCGCCGGGGCGTTTCCTGCTAGTACCCAGGTCCAAGTTGCAGCATTAGGAACCCCAGACCTAAAGATCGAGATTGACGCCATCGCGATACTCCCCGATTAATACTAGCTTACATCACTCTCGGCATAGGGCCATTAGGGAAAACGAAGGGTGAAAGCCGGTAACGATTGGGATCGCGTGTTCGTGGCCCAATTTTCAACGCCCAACAAAGTAATGCCGGAAGGCAACAAAATATGGGTATTGGGAGATGGAGTAGGAAGGCACACCATCTTCGGGTACTGTGGGGGCGGAACGGATCATAAGCTCCTGGCTCACACAGCCCCAGCATCCGGTGGTGCGGGGCGCTTGGCAATGATGACCAACAAAGAGCTGGCCGCCGCTATAACC
>JAKUTG010000339.1:0-2439 GCA_022447905.1 Pseudomonadales bacterium
TAAGTACCCTTGTCATTATCTTTTGGCTCCATCAGGTGTCCTTTCCCGACGGGTGTGATTAGGTCGTCGCGTTACTGTAACTATCGCCGAAGGGCGTGACAGGGTAGGTCATTACCCTCTGAACTATTTGAACCTTACCTTTGTAGGCTTCAACGCGGGGTGACGGTGTCCGGCGAGTGGGGCAGTTTCAAACCGATTTGGCGTCCCCAAGCGGACACGATACAAAGTGGAACCCGAACTGGACAGTCCGCATTGAAGGTGAAGTAAGGTTGTCTACTGGGAGGCAGAATGGTTAGTAAATTCGACAAAGAACTTGGCCTGGATAGAACTATCACCCGACGTGATTTTCTTTACGGGTCATCTCTATTACTTGGCGGTGCGGTTGCTGGATGTGGGAACAGTACTGCTATACAGCCTCCCTTAACTAGTAATTATTCCTTCGATGTTGGTGCTAGTTGGTATGGCCCTGGGGGCATTGGTGATTATGCTCAATCTCATGGCAACACACCGGAACTCATTAGAACCGCACATGAAATACGGTCGGGACGATTCAATACAGAGACTGCAGATGCAGTTGATTCGGGTGAGGAATATGACCTTGTAGTTGTTGGAGGTGGGTTTTCTGGTTTGTCTGCAGCGTATCACTTCAATCGTTTAAATCCTGCAGGTCGTGTCCTTATTCTTGATAACCATCCACTTTTTGGTGGAGAGGCGAAACGTAACGATTTTGATGTTAACGGCGTTCATGTTTCAGGGCCGCAGGGATCCAACGATTTCGGCATCCCATCTGCCACTGGTGGGCCGGATGATTATTTTTCGGCATTGAATCTGCCAAGAGAATTTAGCTACGCGGAACCGGAAGGATCCGCGGCTGGCATGCGTATCCCGATAGATAACTATGATTACATGACCTGGCAAGAGAGGCACTTTGATGTAGGTCATTTTTTTCATGGCGCAGTAAATCCCTGGATCAAAGATGTGTGGGGGTCTGGATTGAATATGACTCCTTGGAGCACTGAGGTAAAAGATGCGTTTGCTCGTGTCCGTTCAATGGAGATTGAAGACCAGAACGGGCGAGATATGGATCGATGGCTAGATTCAATTACCCTGAAATCTTATTACGAAGAAGAATTGGGATTACCGCCGGAGGTAACATCTTTTTATGACCCGATTATGGCTAGCGTCATCGGCCTCGGCTGTGATGCCCTCAGTGCATATTGGGGTAAGTATTTTGCTATGCCGGGTTTCACAAAGCCTGATCTATATGATGAAAATTTCTTGCAGAGTTTTCCAGGTGGTAATACCGGTATTGCCAGGCACTTTGTTAAGAAACTTAATCCAGATGCAATCGACGGAGCCTCATTCGAGGAAGTATTGTTTGGCAGAATCGCTTTCGATCAGTTGGATCGGGAAGGTAAGCCTGTTCGCATTCGACTTAATTCAACAGCGGTCCGGGTTGAACATACGAGCCGAGCTAACGGATATGACCGAGTTCAGATTACCTACGCTAAAGATGGGGAGCTAAACCAGTTGACAGCCAAAGCAGTGGTAATGGCATCTGGTGGCTGGGTTAATCGACATGTACTTAAAGATTTACCCAGCGAATACCATGGAGCCTACCGCGAGTTCGGGCATTCACCAGTCCTCGTTGCCAACGTTGCTCTAACAAATTGGCGTTTTTTGGAGCGACTTGGTGTTTCAGCAGCAATTTGGCCTGAAGGATTTGGCTTTACTTGCAACATACGTCGACCAATGATTGTTGGTGGTAAATCTCAGCCGTTGCATCCAGATAAGCCAATCGTTTTAACCTTTTATGCTCCCATTTTTAAACCTGGTCTTGGAAGAAAAGAGCAGGGTGCTGCTGGACGAGCAGAGCTACTCAGTACGTCATTTACTGATTATGAGCGACAAATCCGCGAACAAATGACGACAATGTTTTCTGCTGGAGGGTTTGATCCGGCCAGCGATATCGCTGGAGTGATTTTAAATCGCTGGGGTCACGCTTATGTCAATCCGGGTCTTGGCTTTGTGTTCGGGACGGATGGCAATACGGCACCACCTGACGTAATTCGTCAGCCGTATGGCCGTGTGGCGATTGGCCACTCTGAGTTGAGGGGGCACCAATATTGGTCGGGTGCTGCTGGTGAGGGTCGTCGTGCTGTCGAAGCGCTATTAGACCTGCATTTTTAGCGAGGAAGTCCCAACCGGACCTAACCATAACGGACTGCATTTTCCGTGTTATTGATTTAGCGAAACTGGGCGATTTACTGGACTTCTGGCGGGTATTTTTCCACTAAAATTGGCGTCCCCAACGGGATTCGAACCCGTGTTACAGCCTTGAAAGGGCTGCGTCCTAGGCCTCTGGACGATAGGGACTTTGGCGTACGCGATGGCAGTCAGGCACACTGCACTGCCGTCGAACGGAACTGCAATCTCTAA
>JAKUTG010000034.1:0-13649 GCA_022447905.1 Pseudomonadales bacterium
GGAAACTGGACCACATTTATCGATTACAACGCCGTCAGTGATGAAGACTATTTTTACGATCTCGGTAGCAGCGGACTCAATCTGATAAGCCGTACCCACCTGAACAGGCAGGGAACCCTGAATTTCAATTCCGAGTACCTGCGTGCCGGCCTAAACGTTCAGCGCATCCAGATAATTGATCCATTGATCTCAACAGTTCATCTAAGCCGACCCTACGACCGTCTACCCCAGTTCCATTTTCAATCCGATGCCAATCTCCCCGCCGGCTTTCGCGTAAGTATACGAGGTGAAATCACTTCTTTTGATCGGGACCTGAATGACGCACTACTTACTCCGTCCCAAATAGCAAACGGAGCGCTGGTGAATGGCGAACGTATAAATCTAGAACCAGAAATCAGTTGGTCGCTCGAAAACCCGGGCTGGTTCGTCCGTACCGGCGCCAAATACAAACACGTAGAATACAGCTTGGAAAAACATGCAATCGATAGCCCAAAGGATCCTGATCTTGGTATTGGTATTTATAGCTTGGATGCTGGCCTAGTTTTCGAACGTCCTATGGCGCGCGGTGGCGGTGGCTGGAGCCAAACATTGGAACCTCGAGTTTATTATTTATATAGCGAATACGAAGATCAAAGCATGTTACCCCTCTTTGATACATCGGAACTGAACTTTAATTTTAACCAACTTTTTCGTGATGACCGCTTCAGTGGAGGAGACAGAATCGGTGACTCCGACCAAGTAACTTTCGCTCTCACTAGCCGTATACTAAATTCTGCAGGTAAGGAAACCGCACGCATAAGTATCGGCCAGACCCAGTACTTCGAGGACCGTTTAGTGGCTCTCAGTAATCCACTCCAAAACTGGGTACCACGTTACTCACCGATCACCACAAAATCTGCTTTAGCCAGTGAATTAGCATTTAATTTTGGGGAAAAATTGCAGTTCAACACTGATGTTCAATGGAATGAAGACACACAGGAGCTAGATGAGGGAAGTATTCAGCTTCGCTATCATCGCGACAACAATCACTTGCTCAACGTGGCTTATCGCTACCGCACCCTTGTTAGCTCACCAAGTTTTAGTCTACCAATAGCCATTGATCCCCGTATAAAACAAACGGATATATCGGGTATCTGGCCCGTCAACGCCAACTGGAAATTACTGGCTCGCTGGAACTACGATCACAGTAACTCGCGTAACCTAGAAAGTTTCGTAGGGGTGGAGTGGAGCAATTGTTGTGCCACTATCCGACTCATTGGTCGAGAATGGGTTGACGAAGACGAATTGTTTCTTCCTAATATCGAATCCAACCGCGGTATTTTCGTTCAATTTGCGCTGAAAGGACTAGGAAACCTCACCGGAGGGGGATTGAGTAGTCTGTTAAGCGATGGTATTTGGGGCTTTAGAGAAGATAATTATGGGCAATAACGCAACAAACAAACATAGCAATTTAATTTCGACTTTGAGGTGGTGTCTGGTTATTACCATCGGTTGCCTGCCGGTTTTTAGCTTTGCACAAAGGTTATTGCTGGACAGAATCATTGTTGTCGTGGACCAAGATGTTGTATTGCAAAGTGAGCTGGATGCTAGGCTACAGGATATAAGAGCAAATGCGGCCGCGAACAACCGCCTGCTTCCTGAACAAGACGAGCTTCGATCCGAGGTCCTGGATGCCCTGATCCTGGAGAACCTACAGATGCAGTTTGCAGAAAGGGTCAGCATTCGGTTTGATGATGATACAATCAATCGCGTACTGTTGAACATGGCGGAAAACAGCAACATGTCGTTCGATGAGTACGTTACCACCCTAGAAGAAGCCGGCGTCTATCTGATGACCCGGGAACAGGTGCGCAAACAACTGACCATTCAGGAACTACAGCGCGGCATAGTCAATAGTCGACTCGCCATCACCGATCAAGAAATCGATAACTTTCTGAGTTCGGAAATGGGGCGCGAAGTAATGGCAGCAGAATTCGTGATTAATCATATGCTTGTGCAAACGTCTGATTCGGACTCGGTGGAAAACAGAGAAGCCAAGCTCAGATATACGGCCGACCTTGCTGCTAGGATACGGGAAGGAGAGTTTTTCGGGGAAGTATTCGCCGAAGCACAGCGTGCTCGATTATTCTCGGTCAATAGCACTCAATTCGATTGGCGTCGGGCAGATCAACTCCCAAATATTTTTTCAGAAATTGTAGAGGACATGGAAATAGCCGACGTGGAAGGGCCCATAGAGGCAGGCAACGGCTACCACTTAATACAGCTTGCGCAAAAACGGGGTGGTACAGATCAGGTTGTAAAACAAACCAACCTGCGACATATCAGGTTAATGACTAATGAAATACGTGATGACGATCAATCACTGACCGAAATCCGGGAAATTCGAGAACAAATTATTGCCGGCGAAGAATTTGCTACTCTAGCAAGGCAAAACTCGGATGACGCAAACACAGTAGTCGGAGGTGGTGATCTGGATTGGGTTAACCAAGGCGGCCTGCCACCATTGATGGAAGAAGTGGTCGATGGACTCGAGATCAATGACCTGAGTGAACCGTTTCGCACAGAAGCTGGGTGGCATATCGTCGAAGTACTAGGTAGACGGGAGACGGACCTAAGTCAGGAATACTCGCGCATGCAGGCAGAGAATACACTACGTGACCGTAAGTTCGATCTAGAATTACAGAATTGGTTGATTGAGATTCGTGAAGAAGCCTTCGTCGAACTGATCGATTAATGGCTCAACGGAAAATGTGCCGTGCCCCACAGAATAGCGATTACTCCTGGCGAACCAGCAGGCATCGGACCTGATCTCTGCGTTACCATTGCGCAACATCCTCCTCCTGATGCTGAACTCGTAATAGTTGCTGATGCTGAGCTCTTGAGCCAACGAGCCAAGCAGCTCGGCCTATCGCTGAGCCTAAAGCACTTCGATCCCAGTGTGCCCATCGCTGTCAATAGGCCTGGCGAGCTCAGTGTTCTGCAGGTAACCCTAAATGAACCCGTTAGCCCAGGTGAACTGAACATGGCAAACGCAAAGTATGTGCTCCATACGCTGCGAACCGCAGCAGACTTCGCAATGCAGCGAAAGTGTGATGCGATGGTAACCGGACCTGTTCAAAAGAGCATTATCAATGAAGCTGGGCTCGACTTCACCGGGCACACAGAATTCCTAGCTGAATATTGTAACCAAGAGCTAACTGTAATGATGTTAGCAACCGAGGGATTAAGAGTTGCACTGGCAACTACTCATCTGCCCCTGAGAGCAGTACCCGAAGCAATATCGACTGAGTTGCTCGAGAAAATCATCCGAATTCTGCATAAAGATTTACGAATCAAATTTGGTATCGACAATCCGACTATTCTTGTTTGCGGTCTCAATCCTCATGCCGGAGAAGGCGGCTATCTCGGGCGTGAAGAAATCGAGATCATTGAGCCAGTGCTGTCTAAGCTACAATCAGACGGACTGGACCTGATTGGTCCACTACCAGCGGATACCCTATTCACCACCAAGTACCTTGATCACGCGGATGCAGTTTTATCGATGTACCATGACCAAGGACTACCAGTGCTAAAATACAAAGGCTTCGGTTCTGCCAGCAATATCACCCTTGGCTTACCTATTATTCGCACTTCGGTCGATCACGGTACTGCACTCGATCTGGCGGGGTCTGGCCAAGGGAACACCGGCAGCCTGTACAATGCGATAGCGACAGCAATACAAATGGCCAATCACTGGAAAAAATACAGGGAAGCGACAACCGGAAAGCAGGAATGAAATCGCGTAACGACTCGATAATGCTCAAGAATGAGATGTTGCATCAACCACGCAAGCGATTCGGGCAAAATTTTCTACGTGATCAGAACGTTATCAATCGTATCATGGATGCGTTCGATCCCAACCCAAGTGACCACCTCGTTGAAATTGGTCCAGGTCAAGGTGCGCTTACCGAACCATTGGCAGCGACCGGCGCTCGACTCGATTGTATTGAGCTGGATCGGGACCTGGCAAAATACCTGAGAAAACATTATTCGGAAAACTCACAGGTAACCGTGCATCAACAAGATGGGCTCAAGTTTGATTTTGCTCAGCTCGCTCCTGCTCGACGATCTCTGCGCATCGTCGGTAACCTGCCATACAACACCTCAACTCCGATGCTGTTTCATCTGATGAAATACCATGAAGTAATCAAAGACATGACTTTCATGCTACAACTGGAGGTGGTACAGCGCATGGCAGCCAAACCCGGCAATAAGAATTACGGTCGATTGGGCCTCATGCTGCAGTATTTTTGTAAGGTGGAGCATTTATTTAATGTCCCTTCCGCAGCTTTCTCTCCAAAACCAAAGGTGGTCTCGGCTATCGCCCGACTGACACCTCATAGCAAGTTTCCAGTTATAGCCAATGACGTTCATAGTCTGCAAACTGTTATTAGAACTGCCTTTAATCAGCGCCGTAAAACCTTGAAAAACAGCCTCAAAACAATCATTTCAGAAGAAACTCTCAATAAATTGCCTCTGGATAGCAGCCTGCGGCCAGAAAACCTAAGTTTGCAAGATTACGTCATAATAAGTGACGCCATCAGTAACGAATAAGAACCTACGTGGACAACAGCGAATTAATTGAAATTGCAGTTAAAACTCGTTATTTAAGAGAACAGTCAGATCCCGACAGGAATCGCTACGCATTTGCCTACACGATAGAAATCACTAACCTTAGTAGCGAAATGGTGAAACTTCTTAATCGTCATTGGCTGATTACCGATGACAACAATAAGGTCGAAGAAGTCATTGGCGAGGGTGTTGTGGGGCAGCAACCTGAAATACAACCCGGCCAAACTTTCCATTACACTAGTGGAGCAATCATCGAAACGAAATTCGGCACCATGGAAGGTAGTTATGAAATGCTGAAAACCGACGGTCACACGTTTAAAGCGCCTATCCCACCTTTTCTGTTGGCACAGCCTCACATGGTTCACTAAGCTGACACAATCAGCGCACATAGAAATGGTATACTGCGGGCTTGCGAAGCAGTTACCTTACATATGAGTACTTATGCTATTGGGGACATCCAGGGTTGTTATAAAGCTCTGCGACGGCTCCTGAAAAAAATCAAGTTTTCTCCAAACAGGGACAAACTGTGGTGTGTTGGAGACCTTGTCAATCGTGGCCCTTCTTCTCTGGACACTTTGCGCTTTTTGCAGGACATGGATCACTGCACAGAAATTGTTTTGGGCAATCACGACTTGCACTTCTTAGCAATTCATGAAGGCTGTGCGCCGACCCGATCCAGGGACACATTGTCTAGACTATTGCAGGCGCAGGATAGCAGTCAGCTCAGCAAGTGGCTGCGCCACAAGCAGCTTGCCCATTTCGATTCTTTGGATACGACACGCGGTCCTGAAAATTTCCTTATGGTGCATGCCGGTGTAGCACCCCGCTGGTCCCTACAGAAAACACTAGACCTAGCGGCGGAAGTCGAATACGCCCTGCAAAGCAAAGACTATAAAAAATTCCTACATTGCATGTATGGAGACAAACCGATTCGCTGGTATGAAAAGTTGCAGGGACAAGATCGCCTGCGCACAATTACCAATTACCTCACGCGCGTGCGATTCTGTGATGATATTGGTAGCTTGTGCCTAAATATCAAGGAAGGTTTGTGTGCTGCACCTGCCGGATTCAAGCCTTGGTATGAATATGAGATCATTACCCACAAGGCCACCATTTTATTTGGTCACTGGGCCTCACTGGAAGGAAGAACTGGAAAACATCGAGTGCATGCCCTCGATACTGGCTACGTTTGGGGTCGGGCACTGACCGTAATGTGCCTGGAAGATCAACGACGTTATTCAATATCGGATTGAGCTGTCTGATATAGTTTCCTTTTTTATTATTACAGGTTTTCATGAAAATCCATCTGGTAGGCGGCGCGATTCGCGACAAACTGCTCGGGCTCAGTGTCAAAGATAGAGACTGGGTAGTAACCGGCGCGACTGAAGCCGGCATGATTGCCCGTGGATACCTGCAAGTTGGTAAGGGCTTCCCCGTATTCTTGCATTCCGACTCAAAAGAGGAATATGCACTGGCCCGCACTGAGCAAAAAATAGCGCCCGGCCACACTGGTTTCGCAGTACACGCTTCTACGGACGTTACTCTTGAACAGGATCTACAACGCCGGGATCTGACCATTAACGCAATTGCCCAAGGTGGCGACGGTGAGCTTATCGATCCGTATGGTGGCAAAGCCGACTTGCAAAACCGAGTATTGCGTCATGTGTCACCGGCTTTTCGGGAAGATCCTCTGCGCGTTTTACGAATCGCTAGGTTTGCGGCACGATTCGCCCCACTTGGATTTAGCGTTGCTGAAGAAACAATGGAAATCATGAAAGCCATGGTTAACTCAGGTGAGCTCAAACATCTGGTGGAAGAAAGAGTCTGGCAGGAAATTGAACGGGCAATGGCCACACCAGCCCCCGCTGAATTCATCCGGACACTAAGAGAGTGCGAAGCCTTAAGAGTCATCCTCCCAGAAGTGGATAGGCTATTCGGCGTTCCTCAACCAGAGAAATACCATCCAGAAATTGACACAGGTCTGCATATCCTGTTAAGCATGGAACAGGCTAGTAAGTTGAGCGATGACCCTGTTGTGCGCTATGCCACTATGATCCATGACGTTGGCAAGGGAATTACTGATAAATCTAAATGGCCTAGCCACTTCCGTCATGAGCAACTCGGTCTGAAACTCCAGATGGCAATTACCAAACGCATCAAGGTGCCTAATGAGTATTCTCAACTCGCTGCTCTCGTGTGTGAGCATCACACCAAACTGCACCGTGTCATGCAGTTTAAATCGAATACCCTGCTGGAACTGCTGGAAGCACTCGATGCGACTCGGCGACCGGAGCGACTCGATAAGTTTCTGTTGGCCTGTGAAGCTGATGCTCGAGGCCGGACTGGCCTGGAAGATCGAAATTATCCACAAAGAGAGTACTTGCTAAGTATGCTGGACGCTATTAACAGTATCGATGTCAAATCACTGCTGGCTAACAAGCCTTCTGCTCAACCTAACGCGGCCATTAAGAAACATCAATTGCAAATGATTGAAGAGGCCAAAAAGGCTTTCGATAACAATGATTGATGAAAAAGTAGTATTGGTGACCGGGGCTGCTAAACGTATCGGCGCTTGTATTGTTGAGACATTCCATACCAACGGCTATCTAGTAATTATTCATTATAATCGTTCTGGGGTAGAAGCAAACGCATTAACGGATAGGTTGAATAAAAAAAGGGCAAGTAGCGCAATTTGCTTGCAGGCAAACTTGAATGATCGGGAAGCGATTGATTCACTTGCCAGTGAGGCTCTCACCTGTTACCAGCGGCTCGATGTACTGGTAAACAATGCCTCCACTTATTATGCAACGCCGTTTGGGACGGCCACGCAACGGCAATGGGACGATCTCCAGAATAGCAATTTAAGCGGCGCCTTCTTCCTCACCCAAGCATTAAGTCAGGAATTGGCTATCAGACATGGAGCCATCATCAACATCGTAGATACATATGCAGACAGGCCCCTGCATCACCATTCCGTCTACAGCATCGCAAAAGCTAGCCTGAAAGCCATGACCAAAGCGTTGGCCATCGAGCTCGCGCCAAAGGTGCGTGTCAACGGGGTAGCACCTGGTGCCATACTCTGGCCGGCAACACTTGAAAATAGGAATGATCCACAGGTGGTCCAGACTCGAGCGAAAGTGCTGGAAAAAATCCCTCTCGGAACATTAGGCCAACTACAAGATATCGCTGATGCGACCTACTTTCTGGCCAGTGACGCCAATTACGTCACCGGTCAAGTGATTAAGGTCGATGGCGGGCGAAGTTTAAGCTAGTTGCTACCTTTTGCCTCTCTCGCCTATCTATGCGAACGTATCACGCCAGTCAAAATCCATTTTCCAGAGTCGTTGGCTAGACTGATCAAATCTATCCCACAACGCTGCATATGTAAGACCAGTATAGGCGTGAATTCGGTCGGGTAACAATTCAGCTAGGGGTTTCAGGACAAATGCGTGTTCGGTTATCTCTTCTCTGGGTAAATCTTTTTCGCCACTGCCTGCTATCTCATCACCATAGAAAAGTATGTCCGCATCCAGAGTTCGTGCGGAGAACCGGGCTTGTGCTCGGATCCTACCGAGACGGTCCTCTAGCAACTTGAGAAAATTATTAATCGAGTGAAGATCGGCAGTAGTTTCAGTAATCGCAACAAGGTTGAGGAAATTAGCCCCCGCAAACCCGATCGCTTCACTTTCATAAACAGACGAGCACTTCAAAGCATCAAATTCATACCGGAGGGCCTGCACACCTTCCCGGATATTGTTTGCAGCATCAATATTACTGCCAAGACTCAGCGCAAGTAAGGCCAAAGACTATATCCGCCCATTACGATTCCCTGTTACCTCGCTCAATAGTGACGCCCACATCTCTGGATCCCCTAACCGCTCCCGGTTTACCGAGGCGCAATTTTAGCCAAGGCACATCGAATTCTGAGAGCACCAAGTGAGCGATCTGTTCGGCTAAAGTTTCCACCAGAAAAAACTCCGAACCCTCGACAAAGTCAATGAGTCGCTTGGCGATTGCCTTGTAATCCAGAGCTCGTTCGATGCTATCAATCTCAGCCGAAGATCGAATATCAGTTGCCATCTCGAGATCTATGCTCACAATTTGTTTCTGCTTCCGCTCCCAATCATAGATACCAATAACGGTTTCTATCTCCAATTCGTGTATGTATATGATGTCCAAAAAGAGCTCTATATATAATCACCGAATCGCTGACAACGATTCGATCGACCATCGGGGAAAAACATTAATCGCAAGCCCTTGATGCTGACCCGCTTGCAAGCGCTGACATCCAGCATATGCGATCATCGCACCATTGTCCGTGCAGAATTTTAGCTGGGCATAAAATAACTGACCGGTGATTTTTTCCAGAGAGGTTTCGAGCTCTTCACGGAGGAAGGTATTCGCGCTTACTCCACCGGCGATTATGAGTGAACGCAAACCGGTCTGCTCGAGAGCGCGACGACACTTAATCGCAATGGTCGCTACCACTGCCTCTTGAAAAGCTCGTGCAATGTCGGCGCGAGTCTGCTCGTCAAGCTCTCCCCCTTTAGATTGTTCGATAATAGTGTTGCGCACAAACGTTTTTAGGCCGCTAAAACTAAAGTCTAACCCTGGACGGTTTGTCATAGGCCGGGGGAACTCATAGCGACCGGTTTTTCCGTATTTCGCCAGTTTCTCCAGGTGCGGCCCGCCCGGATAGGGCAACCCTAGCATCTTGCCTACTTTGTCGAAAGCCTCTCCAGCAGCATCGTCCAGTGATTCACCGAGCAATTCGTAACGCCCGATACCATCCGCCCGAACTAGCTGAGTATGCCCTCCGGATACCAAAAGCGCGACAAAAGGAAAGGTGGGTGGGTTCGGCTCTAGCATTGGCGCAAGTAAGTGACCTTCCATGTGATGCACACCGATAGCCGACACGCCCCATCCCATAGCCAGGGAGCGACCAATTGTCGCACCGACTAGAAGTGCGCCCACCAGTCCAGGTCCCGCGGTGTAGGCAACTCCATCAAGCTCAGAAGCTTTGATGCCTGCGTCCTTGATTGCCTCTTTGATTAGGGGCAAAGTCTTGCGAATATGATCACGTGAAGCTAATTCGGGAATCACACCCCCATAGCTGGCATGTATGCCCACCTGGCTATAAAGGCAGTCCGCCAGCAAGCCTCTGTCGCTATCGTAGACTGCTATCCCCGTCTCATCACAAGAAGTTTCAATACCCAGCACTTTCAATGACTTAGTCCTTTATGCATGTTCAGGAGAAGCCATAATGCCAAAAATCACAGCATATCCCAAGTCGGATTTCTCTACCTCCATAATGGGCTTAATTCCTTTGCATTTCGGCCGCTTGGGCTTTAAGATACTCGCCCTTAATTTAGCCCTGAGCTCCAAAAGTAGGTTTTAATTAGTGCCACAAGTCAGACTTAAAGAAAACGAACCATTTGATGTTGCCCTGCGTCGCTTCAAGCGCTCATGCGAAAAGGCTGGAATTCTGGCAGAAGTGCGCCGCAGAGAGTTCTACGAGAAGCCCACTTCTGTGCGCAAGCGAAAGGCTGCCGCTGCAGTAAAGCGACACTTGAAAAAACTGCATCGGGAAAATCGCAAGAGTCAGCGACTCTACTAACTCTGTCAGCAGTCGGCTGCCTAATCTGCATTTTGCAGATACATTAGCATTAATTTAGTCATGTCCAAAACCCATTTGAAACAGCGTATCACCGAAGCCATGAAGGCGGCTATGCGCGCCAGAGACAAGGCCCGTTTAGGTGCTGTGCGCCTAGCTCTCGCAGAAATAAAGAAGGTCGAAGTCGATGAGCGGATAAGCCTTGACGACTCACGTATCACATCGATCCTAGACAAGATGGTGAAACAGCGCCGCGAGTCTATTAAGCAATTCGAAACAGCCGGCCGAACCGACCTCGTTGCCCAAGAGCAACAAGAAATAAATGTAATAAAAGAGTTTCTCCCAGAGGCGCTTAGCGAGAAAGAACTCGATACCATTATCAAAGCCGCCCTTGAAAAATCTGGTGCATCGAGTATGCGGGACATGGGTAATTTGATGGGGCTAGTCAAACCACAAGTTGTTGGACGCGCCGACATAGGTGCTGTCAGCCAAAAAATCAAAGCGGCTCTTTCTTAATACCGAAAAGGTAACTCTATGTTCTTTCGCGGAGTTTTCAAGAACTCCGTGGCGAAAATGCGCAGAATACCTTGAATTTATTCAACCGGCACTCGCTTTGCGAATGACGCTCAGTTCTTTCCTAAAAATGACAAAAAGCTTGGAGCAATCCGTTACAATTGATTGGTAGGGTTTACTCGCTCCCTACAACGTAAAAAGGGCACTAATGGCTGGATTGATTCCACAGGCATTTATTGATGATCTGTTAAGTCGAACGGATATCGTAGAAGCCATCGACAAACGAGTAACTCTTAAAAAAGCCGGCAAAAACTACACGGCCTGTTGCCCTTTCCACCAAGAGAAGACCCCTTCATTCAGTGTGCAGCCCGATCGTCAGTTTTACTACTGCTTTGGCTGTGGCGCCGGTGGTAACGTTATCGGTTTTGTCATGAATTTTGACCAACTGGATTTCCCTCTAGCCGTCGAAACTCTGGCGAGAGAGGCAGGCCTCGAGGTTCCCAAGGAGGAATCAAAGGCAGCTGGTAAGCGACGGTCAGAAAATGTCACAGTGATTGAAGTACTGGAACAGGCCAGCAAATTCTACCAGTACCAGCTTCGTCAGCATGAAAATAAACAAGTTGCAGTGGATTATCTTAAGTCCCGAGGTGTTAGCGGCGAAATTGCCAAGGAATTCTGCTTAGGGTACGCGCCTCCTGGTTGGGACAACCTGCTCAGCGCTGTGGGCACTGATGTCAAGAAGCAACAGGCTCTTTTAAAAGCAGGGCTCGTGATAGAAAAAGAACAGCACAAATCTGGGGGTAGCGATAACCTTACTAAGTTCGATGCGCAATACTATGATCGATTCCGCCACCGCATCATGTTTCCAATACGTGATAACCGGGGACGAACAATTGCCTTCGGCGGAAGAGTGCTGGGCGAAGACAAACCCAAGTATCTCAACTCTCCTGAAACCGCTGTTTTCCAAAAAGGTTCCGAGCTCTACGGCCTATTTGAAGCAAAGAAGTCAAGCACCAGATTCAACCGCTTGCTGCTTGTTGAGGGTTACATGGATGTCATCGCCCTGAGCCAAATGGATATTACTAACGCAGTGGCTACCCTCGGCACGGCAACCAGTGTTCGCCATTTGACCCGTATGTTCAGGCAATCTGGTGAGATAGTGTTCTGTTTCGATGGTGACGATGCTGGCCGAGCCGCGGCCTGGCGTGCACTGGAAACCACAATGCCCCATATGGAAGATGGCCGCCAGGTCAAATTCCTGTTCCTGCCGGAAGGATCGGACCCTGATACCTATGTCAGGAGTGTGGGAAAGGAACAGTTCGAAAAGGAGGTTGATAAGTCTACACCATTAGAGACGTTTTTCTTCGCAAAGCTTTCCCAAAATCTAGACACTACCTCCATCGGGGGAAAAGCCAGATTGAGCAACCTTGCCAAACCGTTGTTACGACAACTGCCACGCGGTGTCTATGCCCAACTCATGCTTGATCGCCTATCAGAAATCCTTGGTGTCAGTAGCGAATCCTTCGATCAATTGTTAGAAAGGAGTCCACCCGCACAGACAAATGCTGATGTATTTTCTTTACCCGATGCTCCCCCACTCAATTTTGGGCCTAACCCGAAAAATCACAGTGGGACAAAACTTGCTACCTACCGGAAACCGTCAAGCCTGAAAGCGATTGAATTACTGCTCAGGAATCCCGAAATCGCCCTGTCTATCGCCCAGGATCTTAAGCCGCTACATAGCGCTGAGGACGAAAGCCGTAAGTTGTTGCTCTCACTCATTGAAATGGTTAGAAAAACCCCAAATACAGATACTTATACCCTACTTGGTTACTGTTATGGCACCAACCTGAAGACTCAACTTACGCAATTACTTAAAAGCGAGCGGATTACGCCGCAGGAAGGTATCGAAGAGGAATTTAATCATATAATTGACAATATATTGTCTGATATAGCGAAAAAATTAAACTTATTAGAGCTAAGGGGCGAGTTAAATTCTAGGGTTTCTGCGACAAAAGATAGCAACTAAACAGCCGCTAATAAAGTCTATATCTATAGCAGATATACAACTATGTCCGGTATCTATATAATGCCCGGCTGGCTTTTTTGCTAAATCCTACTACTCGGCATTCGTGCCTGAAAAAGCGAGAATCCATGGCCGAAATAATTGCACCTCAGTCCAGTCTTAAAATTCTGATCGCCAAGGGCAAAGAACAGAATTATCTCACCTATGCCGAGGTAAATGATCATCTGCCGCAATCGATCTCAGATCCAGACCAGGTCGAAGATATAATCCAGATGATCAATGATATGGGCATCAAGGTGTTCGAAACTGCGCCGGATACTGATGCTCTCCTTCTTAATGAAGAAAGTGACACTGGTGCGGATGAAGTAGCGGCTGCTGAAGCAGCCGCCGCGTTGGCAGCAGTTGAAAATGAAGCGGGCCGAACTACTGATCCAGTGCGTATGTACATGCGTGAGATGGGAACGGTAGAACTTTTAACGCGTGAGGGCGAGATCGTAATTGCCAAACGCATTGAAGAAGGTCTGCGGGAGCTTATGAAGGCTATGGCCTATTTCCCGGGCACTGTCGAACACGTGCTTAACGAATACGCCTTGATTAATACCGATGAACGGCGACTCAATGAACTCTTTACGGGTTATCTCGATACAACGGATGATGAGATTCCTGTTGGAGGGCCGACCGTGCCGCCGGTAAAGCAACGGGCAGAAGCAGGCAACACTGAACCCGATAGCCACGACGATGACGACGAAGCTGTTTTGGGGCCGGACCCCGAAGAGGCACGGCTTCGCTTTAAAGAACTGAGAGAGCAATACGAGCTAACTAGCGCAGTGGTTGGCAAACGTGGAAGATCAGACGATCGAGCCAAAGCAGAATTAGAAAAACTAG
>JAKUTG010000340.1:0-2431 GCA_022447905.1 Pseudomonadales bacterium
GCCGGTTTCAGGGTAGTAAGCAGCATTGCTTTGGTATTGCTGTGGCCCCAATTCAGGCAGGTATTCCGGGTTCTCCGGAACTAGTTGCGCCATCTGTTCGGAACGGCGGACGGCATTTAGTAAATCGGAGTCATCCAATCTGTTGGTATCCACCGATGCGACACGGTTGCCAAAATTGGAGGTGATATTGCCAGAAGTGCTGTCAGAGCCACCAGCACTGGTGATTCGATTAGTAGCACCCCGGGTATAACCGCGCCAACCTGAATTGATTCTTACCCGACAGTGGTCGGCTTCGGAGAACTGCAATACACGGTCGCTGATTGCCCTTAATTCATCAGCCGGTAAACCTTTTGCTTCAGCCATGGCAGGTCCCTAAGCGGTATTGATAATGTCGATGTTGCGAAATAGTGAAATCGGGCAACCATGTGATACCGCGTTAACCTGCATGGGTTGTCCTTTGGCATCACCGAAGGAAGCGCCTAAGTAATAGGTGCTGCTGCCCCCGATAACATCGAGTGCATTCCAGAATTCCGGAGTTCTGCCAACATAAGCGATATCCCTCAGCATTTGATACTTCCTGCCATTACGAATTTCCCAAAAAACCTGGCCACCGAATTGAATGTTATAGCGTTGCTGATCAATGGAATAGGAGCCTCGCCCTTCGATTAGGATGCCGCGATCAGTAGAAGCAATTACGTCCTCCTGACCGAGGCCCTCTTCTCCGGGTAACATACTGACATTAGGCATCCGCTGGAACGGCATACTTTCCCAGTCCTGCCCATAGGCGCAGCCGTGACTGCGTTCAATGCCGGTGTAGTCCGAAATCAAGCCAACCTGATCTCGTGTGGTTTGATAGTCCACAAAAATACCATCTTTAATAATTGGCCAGGACTCGGCGGGTACGCCTTCATCATCCCAGCCGGTGGTAGCGCAGCCTCCAAATTCGGTCCGGTTGCCAACGAACTGCATAAATTCAGGACCAAGTTTGAGGTTACCGATGACGTCTTCCGGCGGATGAATGAAAGAGGTACCGGCGTAGTTGGCTTCAAAACCCAAAGCACGATCCAGCTCCGTAGGGTGACCTATTGATTCATGAATAGTCAGCCACAGGTTTGAGGGGTGTAGCACTAAATCCCATTTACCTGGTTCAACCGGTGCCGCCTCAAGTTTCATAGCCGCTTCTTCTGCCCAGCGTTCGGCATTACCTGCCAGCTCTAAACCCATTACATATTCGTATCCACGGCCCGCTGGTTCTATTACTGCATTTCGGGTTTGGAAATCGCGACCATCATCTGAAATTGCGGTGATATTTACAGCCGGGTTGATACGCAAGAATGTCTGATTAATCAGCGAGCCTTCAGTTGTTGCCAACATTCTCTCTTCTTTTACCGACAGAATGCTACTTGAGGCATAACGGACATTGTTCACCCGTAACGCTTCCTCGTTAATGCGAAGTAATAGTGAGGCCTTATCTTCGATGGCAATAAGAAAAGGGTCTACTGAATGGGGGGTGACCCAGTTAGCATCAGGGAAAATATCAACTGGCGCTAGAGTGGTTTGTGCAGGCGCAACTGCATTGTTCGCGTTGGCTACAGTCACAGCCTCACGCGCCATTGCTGCGACAGAATCTCGTGTTAATACTTGGGTTGCGGCAAAGCCCCACGAACCGCCCACTAATGCACGCAGATTAATACCAAATGAATCGGTATTCTGAATCTGAGTTATGGTTTGTTCCCGTGTGCTAACAGCCTCAAATTGACTGCGGATGATGCGTGCATCGGCATAGTGCGCACCGGCATCTTTGGCAGCGTCAATTGCCAACAACAATAACTCCCTTTCGCTGGACGTCAGGCTTTGTGCTGCTACTGGGGAGTGTAAAGGAAATCGCGTAGCGATTGCCGGACCAGCCGCAGTTATGCCAGCCAATTTCATGAAGTCTCGGCGGTTTATCGATGTAGATTGTGTAGTTGGTGCAGCATCGAGAACCGAGTTATTTGAATGATAAAAAGGTAGGTGATTCCTTGGGAAAGGCAACTGTAGTTTAGACATGGAAAGTTCACCTAAAGGTATGAAGCAGTGGCCAATGTTACTTCCAGACTATCTAAAACCCAAGCTTGATCCACAGATCTATGGGGAATTGTGTTTAAATATTCTTCAAAACTTCTTGCACCCAGGGCTCAGGGGGATCATCGGAGTAATCATCGCACTGTCAGTTTGGTTCAATCCCAACCTATGCCATACTGTTTCGTATGAGTAAAACCATTACGATCTTCATGGCTATAGCTTTTGGGTTAGTCGCGATTGCAGCCGGGGCAAGCAAAGAAGCTGGCGGCACACAGGCCCGCGTCTCAGAAGACCGGGCTGAAGCGCCGACGCCTTAAACCACTTCGGACAAAAAAGCGTGGAAAATGGACAATGAAGTTCTAATTCA
>JAKUTG010000341.1:0-2415 GCA_022447905.1 Pseudomonadales bacterium
AAAGATTTTCCACGATTATTACGCTCAAGGTTTTGCAGGACCTTATCATTACCACGCCGTTACTCATCCGCTTCAAGCAGATGACGATCAAACAGTGGGCCCTGCAGGTGGCTCACCGTTGATTGGTTTCGCCAGAGATGGATTTCCAATCTACGGGCATTGGTTTGTTGACGAGATTGGTAACATTGTCAAAGCTGAGTCTGTATATATTCTCAAAACCTATGAACTCAACAATGGCTACTCTCGAGACCCTTATGAAGGAGTTCCAGCCAATTTCGATCGTGGCACTCCACCTACACCCTGGGATATTGTCAATCGCCCTGAAGATTTCGATACAAACTTCGGACTACCTTTAGGTCGATATGAAGATGATTGGGTTTATGACAGCACAGGAAACACAGGCAATTTGGACATGTGCAATGGTGCTACTGATGCGAATGGGAATTATGGTTATTATGTAACGGACAAATACCCTTTCACTCCCCCTTGCGTTTTCGGAGTGCCGGAGCCTGCATTTGTTAAAGTACCTCCTCTAAGGCATGAGGATGAGGACTATAATAATGCGGTTCAACAAGCAACTAATGGCCACTGATACTATTCAGCTCTGCCAGAGAATCCATAGCACATTTTCACTCGCTCTCTCTTAGCCGATTTGCACCAGAGAGTTTAACCTGGACTTGTCCTTCTGTGTGTCTTCATACGCTTCGATCTGCTTCGCGTAGGTTGTGAAGAACATTAAAGGTGAATGATGCCCATTAAGCTAGGCTATAGACTTTTAGCAGCAACGGGAAAAAAAAGGAGGCTGGTGGAAGACCAAGCCTATTCAGACAATTGAGAGGACAAGTAATAAGTGAGGACATATCTATTTAACGGTATCCCCTGAACAAATATTCTTCCTACAAACCGGCCGCGTCTCGTTCTTCCTGGCGTGCACCCCGCAGTGTATTCAATAAGCCATAATTCCCTTCATGGCATGCATATTCATACAGTAAGCCATCTACTTTCGCCATCGGCAACTGCACAGTAATTTTGTCGGTAAAGGTAGCCGGGTCTTCGATGGTAAATTCATAGTTAATGGTAAATTCATCGACGCGGGTGAAACGCTCGGTAAGAAACTTGTCGTAGGCAGTACCCAAGGGGGGAGCGGCGAAAGTACCAAAGCTTTGGGTCATATCGTTGAAGTTTTTGGTTTCCACCACTAGTGTGTCTCCATCCCAATAGCCGCGAGAATCACCGGACCACAGGCGTATATCGTCATCGATATGAGCACTGTGATCGAGAGGCACTATCCTAGCGTCATGCACCATCTCTGTCATGATGACGAAATGCTCTCTGCTTTGAAATATTTGCACATTGTTATTATAGGCACTGGGCAAAAATGGAGGTCCAGCGTTAAATCCAACTATGCATCGCTCGGAAAGCCCGCGATCCTCTGGCCCGTCCATGCCGATACCACCCACCATGAAACGAACAGGACGCGAACCCGAGACATCAATGCCGGCACGACTGCCTACAGCCACTGCACCCTCTACTGGCGGCGGCAATCTACCGTTGGCAGGATAGGTGACCATGGAGGTGCGAATATTGTCACCACGTCCCGCCATCTCGAACCAGAAAGTATTGTAGGTTCCCACCCCGGGATCAGAGTCTAGTCCGGCCTCGGTGGCCGCTAAGGTGGCCGTCCGAATTGCTATGGCTTCTTCTGGTGTCAAATACTCCCTGTCGCCAAACCGCTCCGGGCGCTGCAGGGGGGTATTTGAACTGAAATTCCATACACCCTGAAAGTCGGGTTGGTCGTACTCCGTACGCGAAACGGTGTAATTATCGGCCGCTTGGGCGTTTGCCAATCCGGATACGATTGTAAGCATAGCTAATACAATGAGTAGTGGTGATCTCATGACTGCACTCCCAGAGTGTGACCAAGCTTGCTAATTTAGCCCCATTGCCCCCAGTGTTCAATACTCATCGTTCGGAATATGACAAGAGGGATTACAGCGCAGGGGATTGCTTGGTAGGTAGTTTGCAAACCGTTAGTCTTCACCATACGTTCACCATACGGCCCCGTATGCAACAGTATTCCCTCAGTACCCCAGCGTATAGTCAAACAAATACACCATGTATTACAGTGACTTAGCTACCCCCTCAGTACACCCTCACATAATGAAAATTTGGCCGATACGGGTTTTCATCCCGGCAACAGGGGTTCGAAACCCCTAGGGGCGCCACATTTATCTTCAATAGATACAATGGCTTACAAGGGTTTTTTGAGGTCTTTTGAAGTTTTTCAAAGTCTGAAAATCGTGTTTTGCGCCAATTTTGCGCCAATTTGATTTTTCCCAGGCATAAAAAAAGGAGCCCGAAGACTCCTTCTCAGGTAACTATCTGGCCGCAAGTTCCAACTTGGCAAAGGCCTAA
>JAKUTG010000342.1:0-2412 GCA_022447905.1 Pseudomonadales bacterium
ACACCCAAGAAGATTGATAAGCGGTATATGCGGTTTCGTTATATCACTACTGCAAAATTTGATGGGACACGAAAGTGGCCCATCAGCCATTTTGCCTGGCGGCCATAGCGAGTGGGAACCACCTGAATCCATTTCGAACTCAGAAGTGAAAACGCTTAGCGCCGATGATAGTGCGGGGTTTCCCCGTGTGAAAGTAGGACACTGCCAGGCATATAAACATTGGCCGGAATCTTCAACAAAATAATATATTTTGGGGGATTCCGGCTTTTGCTTGTGTGGTCTTGGCTAGAATAGAGCCGCAAAACTTTACTTATAGAACCGCTGGCCATTCAATAATTGGTTTCTTGCGCGGGAACGACACGGCCAGGACAAACATTGAAATGAAAACCCCCAATAGAAAAAGCTAAGATCTGTGCCTGTACCATCATCAGAAATCACAGCTACGACCGGCACGGTCAGCTACCAAGCGGCATCTGCTAAATCTTCGCTTTACCGAAATGGTGAGGTGTTGATTCGTCGAGATGGCGACGGTAGCGATAATGGATACAAAGGTCCATCGAGGGAAGAACGGGAAGTTAGGATTCGAAATGCACGTCTTTTAGAGAACGATCAACGTCGTACAATTCAAGTCCACGGATTTGAATTACTTGCTCGGCCACTTTCACAGCCCGATCTAGACTTCTACGACAACCAACAGATCGTTCAAGAATACTACGGTGAGTGTGCCGAGATCGTTCGGGAGGAGACTGGCGCACACCACGTATTTGCCTTCGACCACAATATCCGATCTGCGGCTGGTAAGAAAAACAGGAAACGTATCACTGGTGGCCAACAAGTTCAGGGGCCCGCGCGTACTGTACATGGTGACTATACGCTCACCAGTGGACCGCAGCGTCTAAGGGACCTGGCAAATCCGCCCGGCATTAACGACACACTGCGCGCAACAATTGGTGAGCGTACATCTCTCCTCAAACCCGACATGGTTGATCATGTGCTTGCTGGTAATGGTCGGTTTGCAATCATAAATGTTTGGCGGAACATAGCCCATGAACCTGTTGCGAACCATCAACTTGCTCTTTGTGATGGACAAACCGTGAATCCTGAGGATCTAGTTGTATTCGAGATCCACTATCACGATAGGGTCGGTGAAAACTATTTCGCAAAACACGCTGCACAGCACAGTTGGTGGTACTACCCGGCAATGACTCGGGATGAAGCCTTACTGATTAAGCAGTGGGATTCGATCGGTGAGTTAGCACGATCTGGCGGCGCTCGCGCAGATTCCAGTGTTGGTAGTGACCAAGCACCATGCACTTTCAGTTTTCATACCTCTTTCAAAGATCTCACCATCCCGCCAGAATCTCCAGACCGTCAGAGCATCGAAGTACGTTGTATCGTCCTCTACAATTGAATCTTGGTATTTGGTGGTGACTCAAGCATCAAATGCAATAATGAAAAAATTTTTATCGCAACAAACCGACAGAGGTATTTCCATTGTCCAAAAAACAGGTTGACCATTCCTGACCCCCGGTACCGTTTTGGTGCCGGGGGTTTTTGGTGGGTAAGCGGATAGAATTGAAACAAACTCAGAGAAGACTCAATGACACTCGAAAAACTGGATCACTTCGTACTGGCCGTTTCCGATATCGATGCAATTGCCACGTTTTACACGACTTACCTGGGCATGGAAAAACGAATCTTCGGTGAAGGTCGCGTAGCACTTCATTTTGGCGACCAAAAGATCAATCTGCATCCCGCCGGCTGGGATTACGAACCTAAGGCAAGAGTATCGACCGCAGGTTCTGCGGACCTTTGCTTTATAGTCTCGGAGCGCGTGGAGTCGCTACAAACAAAACTTGTACATTTGGGCGTCGAGATTATTGAAGGCCCAGTGGTGCGGACGGGTGCAACCGGACGCCTTCGTTCAATCTATATTCGGGACCCCGACGGCAACCTGATTGAGCTCTCTAATCGTGCCGAATAGACTATTTATTATTATTGATTCTGGCTTTGGCGACACTTGACCGCGTGCATGAATCGGTAGAGAGGGGCTAGATGGCTATCAAACTTTCCGCTGACGAAATCTCTCGTTATCAAAATGATGGTGTGGTTGCTCCGATTACCGTGATGCCACGGTCCGTTGCACAAGAACTGCGACGTCGCCTGGAATCTGCAGAAAAGTCTTTTCCTCAGCAAATCGGGCCAGAAAAGCGTAACAATGCGCACTACGTACTCGCCTGTCTTGATGAAATAGTGCACCATGATGAGATTCTTGACGCCGTTGAGTGTCTGATCGGTCCTGACATTATTTTGACGAATACAGTTTTGTTTATTAAAGAACCCAACAGTCTTCATCATGTGACTTATCACCAGGACGCGACCTATATGGGCCTCGAGCCGCAGGATAGCCTC
>JAKUTG010000343.1:0-2394 GCA_022447905.1 Pseudomonadales bacterium
CTATGTTTTGCCATCGAATTGATACAAGTCGAACTAAAGGAAATGTAGCTAAGTTGCATTTAGCATTGAATGCGTTACCTCAATTTGCAGGTTTATCTAGGAGCCAATTGGCTCAACGGCTGCTAATCGCACCTGACATGCGCTATGTTGAACATGCATTTAATCATGCAAAATATGGAGAGTATTCGGAGCAGCCTGTGCTGGAGATCGTCATCCCGAGTATTGATGATCCGCAACTGGCACCCGAAGGTCATCATGTCATGTCCATTTCAGCGTCGTTTGCACCGTATTCTCTAAAACTAGGATGGGAAAATCATCGTGACCAATTCGCGAATAAAATAGTAGATTTGATAGGGCGCTATGCACCCGGCTTTTCCGATCTTATTGTGGCCAAAGAATTACTCACCCCGATAGATATCGAGGCGCAATATAATATTTCAGGCGGCCACTGGCACCATGGCGAATTGACTATTGATCAGTCTTTTATGATGCGACCAATTCACGGGGCCGCTCAGTATGACACCCCAATTGCTGGCTTATTTCTCTGTGGTGCCGCAGCCCATCCTGGTGGCGGTGTAACTGGTATTCCTGGGCACAACGCGGCTAAGAGGATATTAGCTATGGGGACTGGTAAATAGTTATGCAAGCTATCGAGCAGCAAAAAACTACGCTACATGACCCTGACGAAGTACTAAAACCTACTCCCTTTCATGAGAGGGTAGAAAAGCATTGCCGGTTGAGGAACTGGATGTCTTGGAATGGTTATTTAACGGCTAGAGTTTACGACACATTAGCGTCTGAATATTTTGCCATTCGCAGTTCGTGCAGCGTCATGGATTTGACCCCTATGGAGAAATATCGAATTATCGGGCCCGATGCACTTAAATTCCTGAATCGATTGGTTGTCCGTGATGTCTCAAACCTCAAACCACTGAGAGTCACCTATGTCGCTTGGTGCAATGATGAAGGAAAGGCTTTAGACGACGGAACTATATTCCACTTGCGACAGGGCGAATACCGTTTGTGCTCGCAGCATCATCAATTGGATTGGTTGCTTATGTCGAGTTTAGGCATGGATGTGACGATTACAGAAGAAACTCACGATGTCGCGGCTCTTGCTGTACAGGGGCCAACTTCTTATTCGGTTCTTAGCGCAGCAGGTATCAACGGCCTCGATAAGCTTAAACTGTTTGGAATTTTACATACTGAACTAAACGGTTTCAAAGTGATGGTTTCCCGCACTGGTTACACCGGAGATCTTGGATATGAACTTTGGACTGAACCAGTTAATGGCTTGATGCTATGGGATGCTATTTTTAGTGTTAAGGAGAGCGGTCTCTATGACATACGTGCAATAGGGTTGGCGGCGTTGGAAATGGTGCGAATTGAGGCTGGATTTATTATGCCAGGAGATGATTTCAATACGGCTGAAACCACTATTAGAGCAGGCCACGACAGATCACCGTTTGAAATAGGATTAGGATGGGCCGTCAATTTTGACAAACCTCACTTTACTGGCAAGAAAGCCTTACAGGAAGAAAAAAATCGTCCAATCAGACGACGTCTGGTGAAACTCATGGTAGAAGGTAATAAGCCACCAGCCGACTCTTTCTTATACGACAAGCGAAAAGGGCGACGTGTAGGTACCATCAAGAGCCAGATCTGGTCACCCATTCTCAAGGCCAATCTAACATTGGCGGACATTGAGTATCACAAAGGCAAGCCCCCAGCTGAAATCTGGGCGGAGATTTACTACCAAAAAGAATTGGAGTGGCAAGTGACATGGGCGAGATGCACGATTTCTAAGGATCCTTTCTGGTCCCATCCTCGGCGATCCGCAACACCGCCAGAGAGGTTCTAAAGCTCAATATCGATATAAACTTAACACCGATATATAGCTATTAATAATGAAAACTATAACCAAAGCTTTCGAAAATTCCTCAATAGATTGGTTTCAACTAATTAAGTTAGTTGTGTATTCGTTGCTATTGCTCAACTTTGCTTTGTATGTCAGAAATGATTTGGTGATTGCAGCCCACACGATGCGCAATGGTGGGCCGTTGATAGAGTGGACGCGTGCCTTCGCTACAACTATCGATGAAAGTGCCTGGATAATTCTTATTATTCTATTGGAGCTCGAAACTTACGTCTTGTCAGACGAAGCGCTAACCCGCAAGAAAGTGATATTCATGCACGGCGTTCGATTTATTTGCTACGGTTTTTTAGCTCATACCTTATATGCTTGGGGCATCAATGTTTATCAGCTAAGTGGAGTGACACCGATAGAAAGTGTTTCTAATCTTTGTCAGCTGGCGGGAACAGATGTTTCGTTTGCTACAAATTTAGTATATACACTGCTCGATACAAGCAACTGTGAAAATCTCTCAAATGGAT
>JAKUTG010000344.1:0-2375 GCA_022447905.1 Pseudomonadales bacterium
ACCTGAAGCTGTGACACCGGATCACTGATTCCCTCGGTTCGATCAGTCGTCGGTACATTGTGATCAGCAACTGCCAGGTTTGCACCGACGCGGCGTGGCAATCGCCCAGCTTCTTTGAGGCCAGCGAAGGCTTGCGGCGATGTCACCTCATGAATCAGATGGCGGTCTATATAGATCAGTGACGTGCCGTCATCTTCTTCACGTACAACATGGCTATCCCATAGCTTGTCGTACAGGGTTTTTCCAGACATTTTTAGTGACACTCAATTAATGATGATGGAATAAAATTGTAGCACATCACCGAACCATCCTAGACTGCCCCTAGCAAATTATCGCTTGCTAATCTAGCGTAAACTCAGAGATATTAGTTATCCAACAGATCCTTAAGAATTAATTCGGTTAAACAGCAATCGACTACGAACAGATGACCAGCTTCTTGAAACTATTCCAACAATTGCAATGTGAACTTGGAGAGGCGGCACTGCCGCTTAACCCTGAAGCACAACTTCCCCAGGGCTTGATCCTGAGTCAGGCACTTCACCCAGAGCTTTCAAAGGATGCCGCAATGCTGATTTTCAAATACAACCGTTGCGGCAATCTGCTAGACCCGATTTCCCTGTATCCGACACTAGATGCCTTGGGTTCTTTGAAAGCTCAGATCTCACAAGGCAGCCGTACAGATATCGATGCCATACGATTCATCGAAGATATGGGGTGCCTCGTCACGCAGTTACTATCAGACCCAAACATAGAATCGTTGGGCGATACTGAAATTTCCGAGATAAGCAGTCAGAATATGGCTTTCAACCGGTGGACCGGAGTCTAAATTCTATCAATCTGCTTTCGATGTGCCTGTAGACGCGGGAATAACTGGACCTTTCGGTTCTGCTCCGAGACTGCGGTGGCGCAGCAAATGATCCATCAACACTAAAGCAAGCATTGCTTCAGCTATTGGGACTGCCCTTATGCCCACACAAGGATCGTGGCGCCCGGTTGTAACGACCTCAACAGGTTCACCGTGGATATCGACACTACGCCCCGGGATTTGGATGCTCGAAGTTGGCTTTAGCGCAATCGACACCACGACGTCCTGGCCGCTAGAAATACCTCCTAGAATACCGCCGGCATTATTGCTCAGGAATCCTTCCGGGTGCATCTCGTCGCGATGCTGAGAGCCATGCTGTAGCACACTGTCAAACCCGGCTCCTAGTTCTACCCCTTTGACCGCATTGATAGACATCATTGCCTTCGCAATTTCCGCATCCAGTTTGTCAAACACCGGTTCACCCAACCCGGCAGGAACATTTGTCGCCTTAACATCGACCCGTGCACCAATAGAGTCTCCAGCTTTTCGCAGCGCTTGAATTAGTTTCTCAAGTTTTCCAATTTTTCCGGCATCGGGAAAGAAAAACGGGTTGCGGGAAATCTCATCGAAGTCGTGTTGTTCGGCCACGATCGCTCCCATCTGCTGGAGGTAACCGGTGATCTGAATACCGCTGTGAAGATGGAGGTATTTTCTAGCGATTGCACCTGCGGCCACACGGCACACCGTTTCGCGGGCCGACGCCCGTCCGCTGCCCCGGAAATCCCGAATTCCGTACTTTTTTAAATAGGTGTAATCGGCATGACCGGGTCTGAACTGTTCCCGAATCCGCTCATAATCTCTCGTTCGCTGATCCTCGTTTCTGATCACCAGGCCAATCGGCGCACCGGTGGTGACACCATCAAACACACCCGACAGGATCTCAGCACGATCAGATTCCCGCCTTTGGCTGGTATGCTTTGACTGTCCGGGTCGACGCCGATCCAGATCCCGCTGAATATCATCAGGGTTAAGCTGCAGGCCTGGTGGGCACCCATCAACGATACAACCCAGAGCCGGACCATGGCTTTCGCCAAATGTCGTAACGCGAAACAACTGGCCAACACTGTTGCCTGCCATATCTTGCTCTCTTGATCAGGCCTTGGGCAATGTGACGCCGGTCTGCCCTTGGTATTTACCACGGCGATCCTTGTAGGATACTTCGCAGGGTTCATCCGCTTCGAAAAATATTACCTGTGCCACCCCTTCATTTGCATAGATCTTGGCTGGCAAAGGCGTTGTGTTGGAAAATTCGAGCGTAACATAGCCTTCCCATTCGGGCTCAAGCGGGGTCACATTGACGATTATCCCACAGCGGGCATAGGTTGATTTGCCCAGACAGATCGTAAGCACGTTTCGCGGAATTCTGAAATATTCAATGGTCCGAGCCAGTGCGAAAGAATTTGGCGGGATAATACAGACATCACCCTGATAATCGACGAAACTACTCTCGTCAAAATCCTTCGGGTCGACTACTGCTGAGTTGATATTTGTGAATATCTTAAATTCGTCA
>JAKUTG010000345.1:0-2364 GCA_022447905.1 Pseudomonadales bacterium
GGCACGGCCTGCTCCGAGAAATCAATATTGTTGGTTTTCAAGCGAGCAGCGAAATTTTCAAAATTGTGGGCTCTAAATGCAATATGGTCAATCGCGCCACTGTTCATCGGTTGTGATTTGTCAGTTTTTATAAAGTGAAGAACTGGTGCGCTATCTAGGTAAATCCATAGACCTGGAAATCCAAAATCTGGGCGAAATCCTTCTTCAAATCCCAGGATATCGATGTAGAACCGACGACATGCGTCAATATCGTTAGTCAAAATATTGACATGGTCGAGTGAAGCGACCTTCGCCAGTTTATCGGTCTGCATGTTCGGTGCCATGACTTAATCCTCCTATTATCTGCTAGGACGCACGTTACTTTTACAGTTTTACTCGGTCGGTTTAGTAATGCAATGGTGGCATGGAATAGTGCCAATTCTAAGAAAAACACTTTCAACTGGTCAGTGGTGTTCGCGCATCAGATCGATTCACAACGATCGGTCAGCGCCGGGGTCACCTGCATGAATGATTATCACCATGACCGTGATGTGACACTCGGGCGGGTGATGCTGAACTATTGGGGTCGGTTTTGAGTGTTTCGAGGGCTTTGGGGACGAGTCTCCAAGTGTAAACATTTCTGTAGTACAACGATGACAACACTAGACATCTTTGACAAAGCCAAGAAGTTCACTGTGTTGGTGGGTGTTTTCATCAGCGCCGCCATAAAATGAGCATCTACTGGGACGAGGATCGCCTTTCCGAGGCACTGGCTACGGCAATACGCTAATTGAAGGATACCCCCTGGTTAATTTCCAGTGCGCCGAGTATTGGTATCAGAGCGGTCCGATCGGATTGACTGCTGCTCACCGCAGTTGACCTCTCCCCTACACAATACTTCAGCGAACTCAATAAAAGGGGTAGGATAGAGGCTATAAAAATAAGTAAAAGTCCTATGCCTTAAGAAGGAGAGGAACGATTATGCACAGGACAGAACTTGGCGGTGGACTGGTGATTGAACAAAATTCTCACTCTATCTACTTAGGTTATATCCCAAGCGATTATGATGAGGAATTAATGGTCGCTGGATAAAATTGCTCAGTCAGATTTCTGTGAATTCGAGTTTGCATATGTTAAAAAAGTACACATAATAATAATTGATAAATGGTTTTATCAATTACCCGCCGTCGGTTTGTGCGTCACGTCTAACGGTGACGCTCTGCGGAGGCGAAAGAAGGGGGATTTGTGCTGTGATGGAAAATAATCGGGAGGAACAATTCTTCCCGTAGTCGTAATAGTTGTATCTGCCAATATGAGTGAAACTGAATTCAGAAAAATGAATTCGCGAATTAATCCTGAGGAGGAGCTAATATGAAATTTACTGTATCAAAACTGTTGCTTCCGGCGCTGGCGGTCGTTTTTTCCAGCTTTACGTTTGTTAGTTCCGCTCAAGCCGACAAGATCACGTTGCATGGTGCGAGCCAGTTTGATGAGCGTCACGCCTTTACGCGACTGATGCGTAAATTCGAACAACTCACGAAACAATATTACAGTGGCGAGCATGAGCTTGAGTTCGTTATGCACCTAAATAGCGAACTGGGTCTTGAAAAAGACTATGTCGCCTACATGAACCAGGGCTTGTCGGTTGACTACGCTGTGGCAGCTCCGTCGCACATGTCCACCTTTTCGAAGTTGGCGACTTTGCTCGATCCACCGATGCTTTACCGAGATGCTGGCCATTGGAGTAAGGTTCTTTCCAGCGACGTGTTGCAGCCGATCGTCGACGACATTTACAAGCGTGCCGACGTTCTGGTGCTGGGATACGGTGGAGGTGGCGTCCGTCACCTGATCGTCAACAAGCCAGTAACAAACATGGCTGAAATCAAGAATGTTCCGATCCGTGTGATGGGTGCGCCAATTCAAACAAAACTTTTCAATGCCTTCGGTATGTCGCCGAATGTCATTGCCTATGCAGAAGTCTATAATGCCATTCAAACCGGCGTTATTGATGCGGCAGAAAACGAAGCGGCTGGCATCCGCCAGATGAAATTCTACGAAGTTGGGCCAAACATTTCTCTGACCGCACACTCCATCACGGTTCGCCCATTGGCGTTCAGTGGCAAATCACTTCGTAGTTTACCGAAAGATTTGCAAGCTGCAATTCTCCAGGCCGGTAAAGATGCCGGAACCTATGGCCGAGTCACCGAACTTACTGAAGGCTCGGGAATTATGGCGGAAATGGAATCTCAGGGTAAACTGAAAACAATCAACTTCACAGAGCGGGAAAAATTAATTTCGGCCGCGACGCCCGTATTGATACAGTACTTTAAAGACCTGGGGCAGAGCGCTCTATATAACGCCATTCAGGCCGTACAATAATCGCGT
>JAKUTG010000346.1:0-2356 GCA_022447905.1 Pseudomonadales bacterium
AACCGGAATAATGGCCGACCGATACAGTAGGAAGAGCTCTATATTAATAGGTCTTTTCGTAATGAGTGCTTCCATCGCAATCGTGGGATTATCGCCAACTTTTACTGGAATCGGATTAGGAATGTTCTCATGGGGAATTGGGTACTCGTTTATAAGTGGTGCACAAGAAGCATGGCTCTCTGACGAAATAGGTGAGACAAAGGCTAACAAGGCATTTATTAAAGCCGCCCAATGGCAGATGGCAGGGGGAGTACTTAGCATCATTCCTTCCATTGTTCTTGCGGGAATAAACCCCCGCCTCCCATTCATTACAGCAGCATTCTTCTACGCTTCACTGATGTTTTTCCTGCTAGGCCATATGCCGGAGAAGGGATTTATTAGAAGAGCCAGCAGCATGAAAGGTAGCGTATCTATTCTACCTGAAGGTTTCTGGTCAAGGCTTAAAACTAATCACCTTATGTTCATCGGTATAGTTACCTCGGTTTGTATAGGTGTGACTATGGAAACTTCTATGAGATTCATGCCACATATCATGCTCAACCTTCAAAATATGCCGAACATCCCTTTTATGAATTACTTTACATTTGGTATGACCGGTGATGCAGAGTCTAGCGAACTTGGCTGGTTCGGCATCATCAAAGGTGGTGGCTATCTAGCGGCACTTTTTGGTACTCTTCTTGTAGGAAAGGTGGTGAAGACCGAACGTCTTCTTTCAGTATCACGTGCTTTAACTTTCTCAACCTTGATTTTAGGCCTGTCTGCTTTAGTTTTTGGAGCCGCCAATGGGTTTCTTTTAGCACTATTTTCATACTGGCTTTTAATTGCTGTAGAAGAGTCGATGTATCCACTACGTGTAGCATTTGTAAACAGAGGTGTTCAAAGTTCTGAGAGGGCGACTCTGATATCAATAATTAGCCAGTCTACATCTTTTGGGGAAATGTCGGCTGGTCCAATAATGGCCATAATATCTGTCGCAAGATCAGTTTCCTTTGCTTTAATTACTTCAGCCGTTGCGTCGGTTTCCGCTTCATTATTATTTGCAAAATCATCTTTTCCCCTAAAGGAGAATGAAGGATAAAGCCGTTCTCAGCAGAATAACTCTCATAAACACATTGTGACTGACTCTTAATCAGTAGGTTCTCTGTTCAGAACAGGACTTCGTCCTACCCGTACCACATCTAGCGAATGTAGTGCCCACTCATGATTTTGGATTAACTATAATGGCGTCATGACGCCACACAATAAGGTGGTTCATGAAATTAGGGAGTGTCTTCAATGGTTATTGAACGTAAGAACTATGATGGAATTCCCCTGACAGGCTCCCCCCATTTTCACGCTGTCAGGGTGGGAGATTTACTTTTCTTCGCTGGAGCAACCGCCAAAATGACGGGTGCTGAAAAGGGAAGCATGGCTGATCAGACGAGGGTGATTTTCGAGCGAATGAAATACATTATGGAATGTGAAGGAGGGACCCTTAGTGATGTTGTAAAAATTACAAGCTACGTGACCGATTTGTCAGAATCCGCTAAATCTGAAACTCAAATAGTTCGACAGGAGTATTTCGGAGAAGATCTGCCTGCCAGTACAAGGGTCCAAGTTGCGGGTTTAGATGGTCCTAACTTGCTGATTGAAATTGATGCTATAGCGATAATATCTCAATAACAACCTTTGACTATTTGATTACGGCCTTGATGAAACAGGTTGTGGCAAAAGCTAATTAGCCAGTAAAACGGTATTTATGGCCATTCCAGCGGCGGCTATGGTTGGATCAATGACCGGGACTTCTAATAATTTTTCTAGGGCTTCGCGATACTTTGCCATGCCCGCGCAACCCATAATTATTACCTCTGCACCGTCTTTGTCACGCAGCTCTGTCCCCACTTTCACCATTTTCTCATAGGTATCGTTGCTATTTTCTACCTCTGCGACAGTTAGCTCCAATGCACGCTCTCCAACGCAATGATTATGAAGGAGTCGTTCACGCATGTGCCGGGTATGACGAGGAATTGACTGACTAAGTATTGCTATAACACCAAATGACTGACCTCGTGAGAGGGCTGTTAGCATTGCACATTCAGCAATGCCGAATACAGGTCTATCTGTTACTTCTCTACAAAGCGCTAGCCCAGGGTCTGAGTAACACGCAATTATAAAGGCAGAGGCCTCGGTATCGGCTCTAATACTATCCACAATCAACGGTTCAACCTTACTTACATCAGCCTGGCTTTCAACTCCGAATGGACCATCTGAAAGGGTTATACATTCGAGATGTGGACCACCAACCAAACGCAACGGCTCCAGAGCCTCCGAAATACCGGAAGTAACAGCATCGTTAGAGTTTGGATTTATGACTCTT
>JAKUTG010000347.1:0-2343 GCA_022447905.1 Pseudomonadales bacterium
CGCCTCAGTGGCGTTATCCATGAGTGCCTTCTTAAATTCCGGCTCGGTCCAGGCCTTGGCGATAACATGTGCACCATTTCGGGGACCGATTCGGTGCTCATAGGTATCAATAATAGTATTAAGAGTGTCCGGAATGACCAGACCTTTATCTACCAACAAGCTCTCAAGAGCTTTTACTCGGAGTTCGATATCGGGGGGCGGCTCAGTGTGATCATGATCAGTTGTCATGTCAGATAGCGTAGCATTATTAAATTAGGGGCGCAGTAGAAGAGGCTCAAGATAGTTTGTCCCATTGCTTGCAATAACCAAGTTACTAGAACTCTAGGCCAAAAGCTTGCCGGCAATGAACCATAAATGTCGACGCATGCGGAAAGGGTTAAGCCTATAATCTACTCGACTAGCGATTCAAGCAATCAAGTAAGGTTTCAGCGCTTCAAGGCGATACTCGATTTCCTCGATCTGTTTCGGCGAGAAGCTGTAATCTCCTCGACGTGAAGCCGTTGTTTTGAATACTCCACGCTTCTTCATTACATAAAGCCTTACACCCGGTATCAGATTATCCAGATTTTGGATCAGTAATAGTCGACTGTAGCAATCACGTAACTCCTCTTCCCTGCCCAATTGATTTAATTCCCACAGCTTTGCATAGACATCAGCATACATTGCTCCACCAGTCATTACTCCATCGGTACCAATCCTCATCTCGTAAAGCCAACCCCTACCCAAGGTAGCCCCAAACACACTTCTGATCGGATCCGGTTGGTATTTCTGAAGAGCTAACATGCGTTCATGCACCCTGCCATATTCTTCCTTGATATAACCACACTGGGGCATATCGCTGGCTAGCTTGACCAAGAAGTCTATAGTCAGCTCGATATCGGGCCCGCCACTGGTCTGTACAAAAATTGGCCGATCAGTAATTTCACATAAGGCTGCATAATAAGCGTAAATGTCATCCAAAGAATTAGCTGTAGTGGGCGGTATCGCGATCATGCCATCCGGATTCAGTGACTCGGCAATACGGGCATATTCCAGCATGCCGGCTGTGTCGTCTGCTTGAACACCTAGCACTAGTGCCATACCTGTTCCTCGATTACTTTCCGCCAGCACCTCGAAACCCCGAATACGTTCCTCTTTACTCAGATAGCGTTGCTCGCTCGAGTTTTGCGGCCAAACCACGCCTTGCACACCGCAGCGCCCACAAAAATCCACTTCCCTTGCCAGGTCTTGGTAATCCACCTCATCTGCGAGGGTGTAGGGAGTACTGAGGATCATTAATGCCCCCCGCATCTTGTTCTCGGCTGCCCCAAAGAGGTTTGAATAAGGAAGAGCTGCCGTGGTTACAAGTGCCGTCAAGCATTTTCTGCGGGTAAGATAAGGATTAAAGGACATGTCTTTTTACCTCTTTAGATGGAAACAACCTAGCCGCGAAACCGGTGACAAGAGTTTGGTTGATTCTTGTAAGAAAACCAGTTTTAGCAATGGCACCAGTCGATTATCGTAGCCTTTTGCCCATAATAGGAACTAGACTCTTGGTCAGAGATTATGCCGATCCGCCCAAACTTTCAATATGTTAGGCCTTCTGCGTCTTTAAGCACTTTTTTAAGCAGGTAAATATTGGTTAGAATCGGATCCTCAGCGAATTACGGAGTGCCAGGCATGTCAAGGCGAAAAAGAACAACAACCACCCAAAAGCTGGCAACAATCTTCACGACAAGCAGCATTATTTTCCTGGCTGGATGCGAACCTCAGCAGGAAGCTACCCCATCCGACAATGAACCGGATATCGAAATAGCAGTCTTGCCGGAACCTATTTATGCATCGGCTGGTCTGGGAGCCCAGGGCGGTGAGTGGCAGGCCTACGGCGCCGATATAAGCAGCACTAAATACACTTCGTTGGCTCAGATAGATGCAACAAATGTAAATGAATTGGAAATTGTCTGGCGCAGACCCGCCGTTGACGGCTATTACCTGGAAATGAACCCAAACCAGCGTTACTCCACAACGTGGAATGCTGCTCCAGTAATCAAGAACAATGTAGCTTATATAACCAACGGGCTTGGTCTGGTAGAGGCCTATAATCCAGGTAATGGTGAAACAATCTGGGTGCAAGAACCAGCGGGCGGTTTAGAGGGTTTGCCCGGCGCTCCAACTCGTGGCGTCGCTTACTGGAGTGATGGCACCGAGGAACGAATCCTAGTGCAGCGGGGTATCTATCTGTATGCGCTCAATGCCCAGACCGGAGAGCTATTTCCCGATTTCGGGGTGAACGGCCGTGTTGATTTACAGTTAATGCCCCCGGAATTTACTCGGTTCCGCTGGGGTGGCGCTCCAATGGTTGTG
>JAKUTG010000348.1:0-2338 GCA_022447905.1 Pseudomonadales bacterium
GGATTCCTGAATTTCCTAGTTTAATACGAATGTGTTCAGGAAGATAGAGATGGGGATGCTTCCTAGCCCAAGTATACTGACAATTTTCCAGTCCACATTCCCTTTGCGGTGGTACGCTAATGCGCCTCCTGCCTTAGTGATAGCCGCGTACAGTAAATCTGTTCCGATCGCCACGGGTGGGGGATAACCGAATACAAGCAATAAAGGAGTCATTAGTGACCCGCCGCCAACTCCAGTCAAGCCTATGGCAAAACCAACGCTAGCGCCGGCAGCGATATGTAGCAAAAATTCCATGAATATCCTGAAGTCTTATTCCACTGCTTAGCCAGGTGTCCGTGGGAAGGCTAATTTTGTTTTTTAACATTGGCCATGTGCAATCCGCATTCCTTAACTGCTGCCTCTTCCCACCACCAGCGACCCTCTCTCTCATGCTGATTGGGGCGTATGGCTCTGGTACAGGGTTCGCAGCCAATACTTATGTAACCGCGATCGTGAAGTTCGTTGTAGGGGATTTCGAAAGACCGGATGTAGTTCCAAACATCACTAGAAGTCCAATTTGTGAGCGGATTTACTTTGATAACAGGATGGGATTCAGTTGAAAAAGTGCTATCCAGCTCAATTTTCGAAAGATTTGATCGCGTAGAATTTTGATCTCTGCGTTGTCCGGTAACCCAAGCTTCTAAAGTTTTGAGTTTTTTTTCTAGCGGCTCAACTTTTCGGATTCCGCAACATTCTCTGTGACCGTCCTCATAAAAGCTAAATAAACCTTTATTTCTTGTAAATGTTTCAAGGGATTTAGCATCCGGGTAAAGGACTTCCACAGGAATTTTGTAATATTCTCTAATTCGTTCAATGAACCGGTGGGTCTCTGGATGAAGGCGGCCGGTATCCAGCGTGAATATTGGTGGCGGAGTAGTTAACTTACTAGCTAGGTCCACCAGTATTACGTCTTCGGCACCACTGAAGGAGATCGCTATATTCGGCATAAGCCCAACTATTTGTTCCAAGATCTCTCTAGGCTGGCAAGTCTTAAGTTTCTCGTTGAGTTGCCGTATCTCTTCGTGATTAAGCATCGCAGATGCAGTTTTTACGCAGCCTCCTAGGGGTAATCGGGGGCGCATTCTAGGTTATTTATATCAGTGGGTAAAGTGACTAACCTGGTATCCGTGAAACCTCGCCCGAGATGTTTCACGTGAAAATTGGCTATTAAGATAATTAGTTATTCAAAAGCATCTTCCGCAAACTTTCAGTGATCAGCAAAGAGGCCGTTATTTATCACAGCTGTTACGTTGAACCCGTATTTGCTACATTGACTCTTTTGTAGTGAATGGCTTGGAGTTGTTAATATCATGGAAATAGCTTGCCTCGATTTAGAAGGAGTTTTGATACCGGAGATATGGATCGGGTTTGCCGAAAAAACCGGGATCGACGAGTTAAGGGCAACCACTCGAGATATTCCTGATTACGATGTGCTTATGAGGCAACGTCTTAGATTACTCCACGAACATCAACTTGGCCTCCATGACATCCAGGAGGTCATCGCCAAGATGGCCCCACTAGATGGGGCAAAGGACTTTATAACCTGGCTTAAGGCGCATTTCCAGGTAGTTATTCTGTCGGACACTTTCTATGAGTTTTCTCATCCGCTCATGCGGCAGCTTGATTTCCCCACTTTGCTTTGTCATCGCCTTGTTGCAGATGATAAAGGTGCGATTATTGATTACAAGCTTAGACAGAAAGACCCCAAGCGTCAGTGCGTGAAAGCATTTCGTGCACTCAATTTCCGTGTAATTGCTTCAGGCGATTCCTATAACGACACGACAATGCTTGGTGAGGCCGATGCGGGCATCCTTTTCCAGGCCCCTGACAACGTAAAAGAGGAATTCCCCCAATTTCCCTCTGTCGAGAATTACGAGGAGCTGAAGCAAGAATTTAGCAAGGCCAGTAATCGAAATATTTCTTTGTAGTTCAAGTAAAGGCAAATATTGACCGGGTCTCGTATTAAATGAGCATAATGTGCAATTAAATATCTTTGGCCTGCTCGATTGCATTTCCTAAATACTGTCTAGGTTTCAACTTTTTCAGTTTGGATTTAGCGGATTCGGGAATATCCAGGTTGCTTATAAATTCACGAATCTTATTTTCATCGATTTGTTTACCGCGGGTTAACTCCTTCAGCTTTTCGTAGGGCTCGTCAATTCCATAACGTCGCATAACAGTTTGAATAGGTTCGGCTAAGATTTCCCAGCAATTATCTATATCCCGATCTATTGATTCACGATTTAGCTCTAATTTGTCAAGGCCTTTTAGAGCGGATTGATAACCGATCAGGGAATAG
>JAKUTG010000349.1:0-2333 GCA_022447905.1 Pseudomonadales bacterium
CAAAATAGATGCCAATGGACACCGTATTTAGGGGGCTACTACCACAAAAAATGCGGTTGGGTTTTTGATCTGTCATCGCGACATGTACCTCATCAACTGGCCTTTCGATGCTCGTCCAAAGCGACGACCTTCTGGTTGGCTCCGTTACAGAACCGGACGAGGAAAACATACCTGCAACCCTGAACTAGGTGTCACCCTTTGAGCTGTAGGTATCTCCCTTGGGCTCGGCCACGTAGGCTTATGATCGATTGCCCAACCATTCTGCAATCAACAGGCTGAGTAAAACCGGTTACTATTCAAGAAATTTTTTTAGGTCAGATAAGATTATGCGTTTCGATGGCAACGTTTACTATCATGAGTTAGAACCCTATCCGGTAGATAAACTATTTGATGAATGGCGGCAAACTGCAGTTCTGCTTGACCAGACTAACTTTACGACCTGTTGGCTCGGAGAGCATCATTTTTGGTACAACGGCTATCCGGTAGCATGTCCTAATCCAGTTCTAGTTGGTTTACATCTTGCAAGTGTTACGAAGAACCTCAGGATGGGGCAAAGCGCGCTCATTCTCCCAGATTATCATCCCATACGTTTGGCAGAAGATATTGCAACAGCTGATCACCTTGTTAAGGGTCGACTTGATGTTGGTATCGCCAGGGGAACCGATAGCTCTGCGTCGATTCAATTTCATCGTGATGCTGACCGGCGGGATCCCAAAACAAATTATCGGCTATTTGAGGAAGTACTAGATATCGTAATTAAATGCTGGACGGAAGATGCTTTTCAGCACAAAGGCGAGTTCTACACTTTCCCCGTTCCCGGCTGGTCGGAGACCAATCCTCATTTGTATAGAAGTGATCCTGATCATTACGAAGAGGATGGGACGTTGAAGGCCCTGGGTGTTATGCCCAAGACCTACCAAGTACCCTACCCGCCTATTTGGCAGGCAGCTGATTCCACGGCATCTTATGAATATGCCGCCCAAAAGGGACATGCTGTGATTGGCTTCGGACGCTCCTTGGCAGGTACGCGCGAAGCTTGGACTGCCTACCAGGAGGTAGCGTCAGAACTTTGTGGTCGACAGCTTCCACTTGGGATAACTTCAAACGGTCAAACACTTAATGCCATGCGGATGTTTCATATTGCCGAGACGTACGAAGAAGCCGTGCGAGATGCCCGTCCGGGAATCAATGAATTTTTTGAAACTGCCATTGGGTTGAATCCAAACTGGGCACGCAACGGCATGGTGGCCAAGAACGAGGTGCTAAGTGATGATGACAATAATATGGACTGGTTTGATTTTCTGGAAAAATATGAAATGCTGTTGGTTGGTTCTCCAGATTTTGTTGCTGAGCGTATCGAGAAATACCAGAACGAGTTTAACTGCCAACACCTGACGTTATGGCCAAATCCAGGTTTCGTGCCATTTAAAAAAGTTCTAAAGGGAATCGACTTGTTCGCAGAAAAGGTGAGTCCGAGATTTTCCAGTGACCAATAATGTTATGTGACTAGAAGAAACAGAAATATGACGAAAAATAGTGACCGTCTCCTCATCGACTGCCTAGAGGTAACCAAGCCTGTGCGTGAACGATTCCAAGAGTGGCGTAACGGCGGGCTCGATTGTGTCCACGTCACCTTGAGTATTTGGGAAAATGCTCGTGAGACTCTCAGTACGATTGGCAAGTGGAATCGTATCTTTGCCAAGAATTCAGATTTGATCGCCCTGGCCCATAATGCTGAGGATATTGAATCAATTGCCGCGTCTGGCAGAACAGCTGTGATTTTCGGCTGCCAAAATACGTCTTTATTTGAAGACGATATTGATCTGGTTGAAATTTTTTGCAAACTTGGGATACGAATTGTTCAGCTTACTTATAACGTTCAGAACAATGTTGGATCCGGTTGCTGGGAAGAGAATGACCATGGGATTTCCCAGTTTTTCGGCCGTAATGTCATACAAGAAATGAACAGGCATGGAGTTTTAATCGACATCTCCCATTGCGGACTCACAACTAGTTTTGATGCCGCGCAGCTCTCCAAGCGACCCATTGCCATTACCCATGCCAATCCATCGGAGTTTGTTGGATTCGATATCGAATTGAATCAACGCAACAAACCCACAGATCTAATCAAGCTGGTTGTGGAGAAAGGTGGGGTAATTGGCCTTAGTGTTTATCCAAAAATTATGCGCGGTGGCTCTAATGCAACGCTGGATAATTTCTGCGTTATGGTCGAATGGACTGTAGATAAATTTGGCAGCACCGCTGTCGGCTGTGGGACCGATTATTACCCTGGTTACTCTGAACAATCTATTGGGGGGTGGCGTGCTGGTCGA
>JAKUTG010000035.1:0-13616 GCA_022447905.1 Pseudomonadales bacterium
GCTTCGTCGAGGCCATAGAGCAAATTGGTGGCTGTTGTGTAGGGAAAATAGCCGCGAGCATTGTCTTCCATCATTGCGTCCCAATGCCAGTAAGAATGGTTTGATTTGGAAATTTTTGATCTCTCCAAAGCCTTCTCACTAGCGGCATTAAAACTAAGACCAGGTGGAAGCATCAAACCTTTCTGTGACGCGCTGACAGTGACGTCTACGCCCCAGTCATCGTGCCTGAACTCGGAACAGGCAAGGGAAGAAACCGTGTCCACCATAAACAATGCAGGATGCTTCACAGTATCGATCGCCTCCCGTAGTTTTGGGATCCGGCTGGCCACGCCGGTAGATGTTTCATTGTGAACGACGAGCACCGCTTTTATTTCATGGTTACTGTCTTTTCTCAGTTTTTCCTCTAGTAGGCCGGGATCAGCTCCATGACGCCAATCACCTGGTATCCAGAGAACATTTAAGTCTAGTTGCTCCGCTATCTTCTTCCAAAGAGTTGCAAAATGTCCGGTTTCGAATGCTAGGACTTTATCACCGGGCGACAGGACGTTCAGTAATGCACATTCCCACCCACCTGTTCCCGACGAGGGATAGATAAAGACTTGAGAATTCGTATTAAATACCGGCTTCAATTTTTCTAGAATGCCTTTGGTAAGGTCCGGAAAACTCGGCCCGCGATGATCGACAACGGGTTGCGCCATGGCGCGGATTACACCTTCAGGTACATTGGTGGGGCCGGGAATCTGTAGGAAATGCCTGCCAGGTTTATAGTTTACTGTCATTACTGCGCATTCTTATCTTAGTTGACAACTTTTTTGCTAGCCAGGGGCACAGTTGTTCAGGGCTGCAAGCAACTGCACTGAACGTAAAAACGACAAACAGATAATGGCGGAATTTTTTCATAACAACCTCAGTTCGAATCTTTTTATTGTGAGATTCCCTAGTCGGTGATTTTTTCTCCATTTACCCAGGTTTCCAGCACTCGCGTTTGCCATAGTTCACTTTGAGGTGAATTAAAAATATCGCGATCGATAAAAATGAAATCTGCTTTCTTGCCGGGTTCCAATGTTCCTAGCAGATTTTCTTGGTGGCCTGCAAAGGCGGCGTTGATGGTGAAACTGGCAAAGGCTTCCTCTAGCGTCATGCGCTCTTCCGGCAACCACCCACCGAGGGGCTCATTGCTTTGATCTTGCCGTGTTACTGACGCGTGCAATCCCCAGAATGGGTTTGGGGACTCAACGGGAAAATCAGAGCCGTTGGCGATTAATGTATCTGCTTCCATGAGTTTGCGCCAGGCATAGGCACCTTGGATTCTTACTTCGCCAATTCGGTCCTCGGCCATATTCTTGTCACTGGTGGCATGGGTAGCCTGCATAGAAGGTATGACACCCAACTTAGCGAAGCGAAGAATGTCTTCGTAACGAAGAATTTGAGCGTGCTCGATGCGATGCCGCAAATTTCGAGTACTAGTTTCGGCGATTAACCGTTCATAATTATCAAGTACCTTCATATTCGCGTTATCGCCAATAGCATGGGTATTTACCTGGAAACCGGCATTCATAGCAACCCGCATTAGAAACTCAAGGCGTTCATCATCGTAGCGAAGCAATCCGCGATTGCCTGAATCGTCTGAATAGTCTTCGATTAACGCCGCTCCGCGGCTGCCTAGAGCTCCATCACCAACTATTTTTACACTGTTGATAGTCAATGTGCCATCATCACTGCGGAAATATCCTTCCCCGAGCCTATCTAGATAAAGTGGATCGGAAGCAGCGAGCATGACGTTGACACGTATGGGCAGGGGGCCTTTTTCGGATAGTAGCTTATATGCCGCAATTGTTTGGCTACCGGCCCCAGCGTCGTGCACAGCTGTGAGCCCATAGGTAGCTAATCTATTCATCGAAGTAGAAAGAGCTAATTGCAGTTCTTCAATCGTAGAAGCAGGCATTTGTGAGGCGATGTAGCTCATGGCAGTATCTATGAAAACGCCGGTGGGATTGCCGTTCTCATCACGAATTATCCGGCCACCGGTAGGATCTTCGGAATCCCGATTAACACCAGCAAGCTCCATGGCTATTGTATTCGCCCAACCTGCATGACCATCTATTCGACGCAACCAGACTGGCTTATCGCTGACCACCAAATCTAAGCTGGCGGCACTTGGGAATTCGTTACTTTCCCACAGCACCTGATTCCATCCTCGTCCCTGAATCCATTCCAGTTCATCATTATTAGAATAGAAACCAGCAACTCTTTGCGCCGCTTCCATCTCGGATGAGCTGCCCCCAAGATCGACTTGTAACAGGAAACTCCCGTAGCTAAGGATGTGTCCATGGGCGTCGATCAGACCCGGGATTAACGTTTGTCCGCCGCCGTCTATTGTCCTGGCCACCGCTTTTGGCAGGTTTTCAGCCCGAGTAAAAGTACGATCAACTCGATCATCGGTGAACTGTAAAGCTGAGAATTGAACCAGTTCCCGATCGCTGGTGAGGGTATAACCATTAATGTTGGTAATAAGGGTAGTGTCGGCGAAAGCCACTGCAGTCAATCCAAAAGCAGCTAATGCGGAAATGTATTTTTTCATGAGACAAAACCACTAACCCAAGTCGAAAAAGAGCAGAAAGAATATCACAAAATCTGTGACCCGCAGTGGATTGGCGATTAATTTCAATGATTTTGAAAAAATGCCGGATACTCTTTTGAAAGCGCAAAATTCGTTCTAGCGACTACACGAGGAAATTGCAGGGGGAGAAAGTTTTTCAGAAGAAAAATAAATGCCCGACTACTTTTCAGTAGCCGGGCAGTCCAAAAACCTGCTAGTCGGAGTTATTCTCCGTCGCTTGCCTCTATGTAACGGAAGAAACCAAAAAACATTTCTTGCCAGCTTTGTTCCCCCCAGGTCAGTGTTTTGGACGGATCTGGATTAAACGGATTCATTTCAGTGTTATCGAAAGTTCCTCGGAATACCAATTCCGTTCCTGCCGGAACAAATAGAGGGTCTATAAAATCATAGGTTTTCTGCCAGTTGAATTGATAATTTGGAACATTAAGCAATTCTTCTTCTCGGCCATCAGAATAACGAAGCTTAAAGTTCGCATCACTACCTCGATAGTGCATGTGCGGTCCGAGCATAGTCAGGTAAGAGTCCTTGCGGAACTTTTTAGTAGCCACCATCTCCTTGGTTGAAAATGGAGAAATATTTATATCTAAGTCGGCAGCTGACCCACCCAAAATTGTGCGCTCTGGTTCTTCATCCCACAGGTACAAACCGATCTGGGATGCATCGATAGCTTCCTTGCCAGAGGTGGTGTAGTGCATCTGCAGAAATAATCCGCCACCTGCTTTTAGAGGGTAACCGGAATTTTCTGGGTATAGGTTTAATTCGTTACCCGGAGCATAGGCACCGAGTCCAATGCCTTGATTCAATATCTCGAATTCATTCATACCATCTGGGCCGAATGAGAAGGCAATGATGTGGTGCAAAACAGTAGGATCACCAGCCTCAAATTCAATCGCCTTAACCCAGATATCTTCCTCGAATTCGAGGGGTAGCACTATGTGCCGGTAGTCCTGAACGCCAGTTGCAGGAATTTGCTGAGCAGGAATATCGATGACCACATCAGGTGTGCCATTCAGCCATTTTGTTGGCTCGATATTCAGCGCCGCCAAAGGATCGATCCCTGTAGTATTGATGGAACCGCCGTCAATCCAGTGCACAAGCTTCTGAATTTCTCCAGCAGTAATTTGATTGACGCCATGGAAATCGTTAACGTATGCGTTATCTATCTGGCCTGGAGGCATACGCTTGGTGATCAGAGTTTCCCGAATCATTGGGGACCAGCCTTGGACCATCTGGTGATTATTCATAGCAAATGGGGCAATGCCACCTTCCCGGTGGCAGGTTACACACCTACTCTCAAGAATTGGAGCGATATCGTTTGAGTACGATACCGATTCGAGACTAGCGGTTTTAGCTGCAAAATCGAGAGTATCTCCTCTGCTGGCCAGAGCATTTGTTGGCACGTCCTGACCGGCTAACAATGCAGTCAATGCTTCACCGACATAAGAGCCAGCATTCCGCTCAGATCGGGTTCCTTTCGCATGACGTCTGCTTAATGCTCCACGGTAAACCACTTTGCGAGGCTTAGGGTCAATAATGACGACTTCTGCAGCGCGGGAAATTCCTAGTTCTTTTGCTACTAGCTGGGTGTCATCCATCAAAATTCGAAAGCTGATGCCTTCATCTTCTGCCTCTTCGTGCATTACAGCCTTATCAACAATGTCGGTAGAGTTGATTACCAGGAACTCAACCGGCTGTTCAACATACTGTTCTGCCAAGTTAGCGAGATCAGCAACTGCGCGACGGGCGTCCCTACTATCATTGTCGTAGGCCAATATCACGATTGCATCCTGATTAGCGTGACGACTTAGCTGAAAAAACCGCCCCTCGGCGTCAATCAAGGAAAAATCGCTGATGCTATCAGCTGCATTAGCAGAAAATCCAACCAGTGTAGACAGTATGGCGGCGGTCGTGTACTTCGTTAATCTGACCATGGTGCTCCCCTAAACCCTCAAAAATACTTAAAAGCGGCGATTTATTAGAGACATATTAGATAGTCTATTTTAATAATGCTTCCTGAAAATTAAAAAAGTTATGAATTTTAATATTCGGTTAGCTTTTTCCCGTTAAGTTAACATTAATTCAGAGGCGAGGCTGTGATTTGAGGCTGGGCAGTTTAAAGTATTATAAATGCTAGGCCAAAGCTTTTAACAAGCTTCTAACTCAACCCGAGAAGTCATTGGGCTTTTGCGTTAAACGGATGATGGAAGCTATTTAATACGCCAAACTTTATTACACTTTCGAGAGATTGGAGTGAGTATTATAGGGTATGGGTGAACAATTTGATTTCCAATAATATTATAGTTACTTCTGAGCCTGAAAATCAGGGGGATCTGAAGATAAAAAATGATGATATACCGGGCAACTAATTGCGTTCGTTTGGGATTATTTTTTTTACTGAGTTTCAGCGGATTGGTCTTGTCCGGCCATGGAGCAGCTCAAAGTTATAAAATCACCCATTGTTATCAGGGTTGCCCGCAGGGTGCTAGTGACGCAAATCATCTGGTAATCCGCCCGATCTATACTTTGTCCTATAACACAAACCGTAAGTCTGCTGACTGGGTTGCATATAAAGTTTCTGTAGCCTCCATCGGTATTGCGTCTAGCCTGTCTCGACTTCCTCGGGTAGATAGCTTTGTACCCGATACGTTGACGGGGAATGATTTTTTGAGAGCTGAAATAGTTGGAATGGTTAGAAGCCAGTATGTACCTATAGTGGATTTTGCTGGAACACCATACTGGAATGAAGTGAATTACCTGACCAATTCTGTTGCGCAAACAAAGGGTCTCGCCCAGGGAGCCTGGAATGGTCTGGATTGGGCTGTACGAAATCTTGTAAATCGGGAAGGGGAAGCTTACGTATTAACTGGTCCGATTTTTAAAACTGAACCTACGGTGTCTTATTTGCTGGCAGATACGCCGCATCGTGTTCCAGATGCTTTCTTTAAGATCATTATTACGGCCAGAGGGCTCGGCGCCGCCTTTATGCTCGAACAGGCCTCTCCAATCTATTTGCATCATTGTGAGCAGCGCTCAAGTATAGATGATATTGAACAGGCGACGGGGCTACGACTTTTTCCGGAACGAACACTTACTATAGCGAACTCGGTCTTTCAATTATTGGGTTGCTACTAGAGATGGGGAACACTGTGAAACTACATACTCGGGAAACCCCCGCCAGATAGACTATCTCGGAAATCAGATTTTCTTTAAAAATCTTGCGGAGGACCCAGCAAATAAAATCTGTGGATGGAATTGCTCAAAGATAATAAAATAACTAATTAAGTTCGATCAGGAAGTAATCGTCGTTAACCAATTCGCGAATCATGCGGTCCATCGACCGATGCACCGCTGCAACTATTCCATCGCTAGCTGGAACGACTCCGCGACCAAAGAGTGTTGTTTCCCAGATTGTTCTGCCGCGGCCCTGTAACTGCACGTTGGTGCGAATGGTCAGTTGTATCGATGCTACTCCCTCTCTATCAACAACCTGTGCTTCGGAGCTGTTGATGCGACCGACTAGTTTCATGTCTCCACTATCAGGAACTAACATAGCACCGCCATGTTCGAACCCCTGGATAAGCGCATCGCGAACGATGTCCGTCAGCGGGTTCTGAGCAAGATAGTCTTCGGTAATAAGTTTGGGATCATCCGTATTTCTGCCATCAGTAATTTCTCCGATTGAAAGAGAAACACGGATATTGCTGAAATCCGTATTGTGGTTTCCAAGGTATCGGTAGTCGACAGTTACCTCTTCTGCTGCCAGAAAAGGAACACTGCTGTAAATAAAACAGAGAAGTATCAGCGAGCGAATGTTCATGATGATGTAAATCTCAGAAGTTTAATTGATTGCCGAGAATAATTGACACGCTCGGTTGGTTCAAGAGAAGCTGAAATTTATATAGAAATGAACCTATCTAAACCAGAAAAGAAACATGAGTACGCAAGTTGGGCGTATTTGCCGCACTTTCGGAATACTGTTTAATTACAACAAGGCTTTGGCAAAACGAAAAGAAGTTAGCCTCAAATTATTGGCAAAACCAAACTTTTGTAACAGTAATTCCACAGGAATCACCCAAAGCCTGGGGTCGGGCTTTGGGTGATATAGAACGCGGCTAATGCAGCTCTTCGGCAGGCCAGGGCGCGCCAGTGCGATGATCGCTGAGAGGCCGCATACCTCGGTATAGAAATTTCTGCACCCGTTTTCCCTCATAAGTTTCGGTGGTGTAGATATTACCCTGTGAATCCGTCACGATACTGTGTGTACCAAAGAACAGTCCAGGTTGGCGACCACCGTCCCCAAATTCTGCTAGCACTTCTAGTGAATCCCTATCGAGTATATGCACCTTAAAGTTGGCGCCATCGGCGACGTAAATAAATTCTTGCGCTTCATCAGGGGAGAATGCGATATCCCATGTTGTTCCAGCTAAAGTTAAAGGTGCTACTTGTCCTTCCTTAACGAAGGAGCCATCCGGTCTGAAGACTTGGATACGGTCTGCCCCCCGATCGCAGACATAGATGAGTCCATCATTGGAAGGCTCGGCACAATGGACGGGTCCCACAAATTGTTGAGGTAGCGGTTCGTTGGGATCGTAAACAACGCGGTCATCCGTTGGAGTATTGCCGTAGGCTCCCCAGAATCGCTTAAAGGAGCCTGTTGCCACATCAACAACGGCTACTCGTTTGTTGCCATAACCATCAGCGAAATAGGCTTCCCCGGCTGATGCATCGATTGCGATCTCTGCCACACGTCCGAAGGAGGAGGTGCTAAGGCTATTTATCGGTTCACCTGGAATGCCGATCTCGCGAACGAACTCACCATCACGGGTAAACACCAGTACGTGGGAATCACCGCTGCCATTGCCCCCGATCCAGACATTGCCATCCGGAGCGACCTCGATTCCATGGTTTGATTCCGGCCAAGTGTAACCCTCGCCGGGACCACCCCAGGCATTTATAAGGTTCCCATCGCTATCGAATTCCAGAATTGGAGGTGCAGCCGTGCAACACTCGGCTCTGCCCAAGTCTAGGCCTAGCTCCTGGCTCATGAACATGCTGTCTTGATCGCGGTGCACCACGAACAGATGATCACGCTCATCGATGGCAATTCCTATCGTACGGCCCAGTAACCACTTGTTGGCCAGCGGTTGTGGCCAATATGGATCGACCACGAATTGCGGAACCATACGGTCGTTGTTGACGGCCAGAGCAGATTGTTCCAAGCGCGCTTGAGAAATGTTGAGAACTGTAAAGAGTGTTAGAACGATAAAGCCTGCTAGAAGAGTTTTTCTTATTTTACTCATAGTCGTTTCCTTTTGAGTGAATGAAACTACTACCTGGGAATTGAACTTAACACCAATTTGAAACCATAGGAACAGAAGAGCTAGAAAAGAACACTGCAGAAATAGAAAGAAACCCACCGTAAGCAATCGGATGTGGAATTGCGATGAATTAAACGGAGTTGCGCCAAAATGAAAAAACCCGACCTCTCAGCTGAGAGATCGGGTTTTTACTAACGATCTATTCCTTACAGTTCGTCTGCTGGCCAGGTTGGCGCGCGGTCGCGAACAGTAACAGGTTGCATACCTTGGTAAAGGAACTTTTGAATTCGCTTACCTTCGTAAGTCTCAGTGGTGTAGATGTTACCCTGAGAGTCGGTAGCAATACTGTGAGGAGCGAAGAACAGTCCAGGCTGTCTACCACCATCTCCGAAAGTGTACAGAACCTCCATAGACTCGCGATCAATAATGGAGATCTTGAAGTTCTGACCATCGGCCAGGTAAATGAATTCCTGATCTTCATCTGGCGAGAAAGCTATATCCCAGGTAGAGCCCTGAGCAAGGGTGGCTGGGTTGTAAATGTGTTCACTCACGTAAGTACCGTCTGGGCGGAATATTTGAACTCTGTCAGCACCACGGTCGCAAACATAGACCAGACCATCATTAGATGGTTCGGCACAATGTACCGGGCCGCGAAATTGCTGAGGGCCAGGTTCGCCAGGCGTATAAGTCACATCGGCGTCGTCATCGGGACGATTACCATAAGCACCCCAGTATCGTTTGAAGGCACCGGTAGCAACGTCTACAACAGCCACTCGCTTATGGGCATAACCATCAGCGAAGTAGGCTTCATTGTTTGCTGCATCGATAGCAATTTCTGCTACTCGACCAAAGTGAGTCTCGCTGTTGCTGTCTGCCGCTTGACCGGACACACCTATCGTACGAACGTATTCACCATCACGACTGAATACCAATACGTGGGAGTCGGGGCCACCATTACCTCCGATCCAGACGTCACCGTTCGGTGCAACTTCGATACCGTGGTTGGACTCAGGCCATATATATGGTGCACCTTCTACGGGGCCGCCCCAAGCATTGATCAGGTTACCCTCTAAATCGAACTCTAGGATCGGGGGCGCCGGAGTGCAGCATTCAGCCACACCTGAATAAAGGCCAATTTCCTGAATTCGCATGAACTGCGATTCGGTATTTCTGTGAACTGCAAAGATGTGGTCCCTCTCGTCGACGTCTACACCAATTGTGTTGCCTTGAATCCAGTGATTTGGCAGGGGTTTTGGCCACAAGGGATCGACTAAAAAGTGGGGGGCCATGACATCATTGTTAGCAGCAACAGCCGGTTCCTGTAAATTGGTTTGCCCTACACCTAGCGCAACCAATGCAGCGACCAGGGCTACTCCTATCAATACCTTAATCTTTGTCATTTTTATTCTCCTCTTAAAGCCCGTAGCTAAAGCCCAGCAGGGCTCTGAATATGCCCCTTGGGCGACTAACTCTTAGAGCGGACGTTGAGTATACTGTCTTATTTGTAGACAGTATACTCACATCCAATTTTTTCAAAGTTGCACTTGCAAGAATTTGTAACAGCTAATTCACGGTGCGGCTTACAACACCTTAAAATAGATGCAGCTTATTGATATTAATGAATAATAATTGTAAATTATGAGAATTTTTTCGGCCTTGTATAGTACGGCAAATAGTGGTTTTTCGCTCCGTAACTGGGTGCTCGTCCTACTCCTTTGTGTACCATCTCTATCAATGGCGCATGATATTCCGTCTCGTGTCACTGTATATGCATTTGTCAAACCGGAGGGAAATCAGTTAACCGCCTTACTACGGGTGCCCATGGAAGCGTTTGGCGAAATCAGTTTCCCACTTCGTGGTCCGGGGTATCTGCAGTTTGCCGAGGCTGAATTTGCGCTTGACGATGCGGCACGAGTCTACATCACTGAATCCCTGCATTTTTATGAAAATGGTGTCGAACTCACAGAAAAAGAGCTTCGGCAAACACGGGTTTCTCTTCCTTCCAATCGCTCCTTCACCAGCTACGAAGAGGCACTTGCGAATATCCGAAGTCCGGCATTGGATGACAGTGTCAACCTGTTTTGGCGTCAGGGAGTGCTAGATGTGCTGGTAACTTATTCGATTCAGTCGGATCAATCTGATTTCTCAGTCGATCCGCAATTGGGCACACTTTCAGATCAGACTACCACGGTGCTACGATTCTTGGTTCCCGATGGGGGTGAACGTGTTTTTAATTATCTCGGCAACCCCGGTGTGGTGGAACTGGACCCCCGCTGGCATCAGGCAACGCTGCGCTTTATCAGTATGGGGTTCATGCATATCCTCGAAGGTATAGATCATCTTCTTTTCCTGTTTTGTCTAGTAATCCCACTGCGCAGTGTTCGAGCACTAATTCCTGTTGTTACATCTTTTACTATCGCACATTCCATCACATTGATTGGTTCTGCGTTTGGAGTCACTCCCAATGTGCTTTGGTTTCCACCTTTGATAGAAACCCTGATTGCTCTGTCGATTATTTACATGGCATTTGAAAACATTGTGGGTGCCAGGCTGGAACATCGATGGATCGTCACATTTGGTTTTGGGCTTGTGCACGGGTTCGGTTTTTCTTTCTTATTCAGCGATACACTTCAGTTTGCTGGTGGACACTTGTTCTCCTCGTTGCTGGCGTTCAATGTCGGAGTCGAGATTGGACAACTAGTAATTCTGATCCTGGTAATTCCATTGCTTAATCTGTTATTCAAGTATTTCGTCTGGGAACGCATTGGCGGAATATTACTTTCGGCATTGCTGGCTCACAGCGCTTGGCACTGGATGCTGGAACGAGGGGATCGATTAGTTCAATACCAATTCCAGTTGCCTGTCTTTGATGCGCTGTTCTTTGCTTCATTGATGCGTTGGGGCATGCTACTCATTATAATCTGCGGAGCCCTCTGGGGCATGTACGAATTATTCCGCAAATTCTCGCTAATTGAGAGTTTCTCTATCTACAAATTCCCTCAGAAATCGAAGGTGAGAAACCACTCTTAATGACCTATAAATTAATTACTGGCTAATAGGTGCGCTTAAGTAGCTTTTCAGCTCGGCATTCTGCTGCGCTGCTGTTTATGTGAAATTGAGTTAATCTATTGAATTTATAGCGTTTATATCAGGAAAATTTCACCTATATAGTTTCAATTTGTCACAAATGCCTGCCGGTATGAATAACCTTCACTCGGCTATTAGGCTAAGCTGCGGGCAGTAATAATTAAGTGTCTGGGTTGAGTGCCCGCTCAGCCTTTTAGGTGCAAAGGAATATAATTAATGAAGCGGATTAGCTGGAAGTCATTGCTGGGCTTACTTGCACTGATCACAATTCAGATTAGTTTGGCTTCCGAACGAGTGGGGAACTTTGCTTTGCTCGACCACGAAGGGACCTATCATCAGCTTCGCAAGTATGGCGATAGCAGAGCTGTGGTTATCATCTCAGTTGCATCTAGGTGTGAGGAAAACATCAACAAACTCCCTAAGTATCGATTGCTCAGAACTACCTGGGAGCGGCAGGGTATTACCTTACTGGCAATCGATTCGGCTGCCGAAGATGACCTGGGCGATGTACGGCGCATGGATGAATTGTATAACTTCGAATTGCCGATTCTGCTGGACGATAGTCAACTGGTAGCCGAAAGTCTTGGTCTAAGCAAAGCGGGGCAAGTAGTCGTTCTTGAGCCGAACCGTTACAAGATGCTTTATCGAGGAGGTCTCGATATCGACCCGTTGCGCGCTCAGCCACAGCTCGGTATTGAAGAGCGCCCCGGCAGCTCGGTTCTGGCCGAGACTTTGTCCAAGATTGCCGCAGGAGATCTGGATAGTTTTGATGAGGTCGTGACGACTGAGGCTATCGGGTGTGATTTAGCATTTCCGGCTCGTGACATCCATAGCGAAAAAGCACCAGATTATGCCACCGAAGTTGCACCGATCCTGCAAGCCAGATGCATAAATTGCCATACTAAAGGGGGTGTCGCGCCATTTGCTATGGATTCTTACATGATGGTGCTTGGATGGTCGTCCATGATGAAGGATGTCATCCTGACCAAACGTATGCCCCCTGCCCAAGTTGACCCGAGCATAAATCATTTCACTAATGCCGGTTATATTACGCCATACGAACAGCAAACCTTGATTCACTGGATAAACGCTGGGGCTCCGCGCGGAGAAAGCAAAACGGATCCTTTAACACTTATGGAATCGAGGGGTTCGGATTGGCGTCTTGGAGAACCTGATTATATTGTGGAGGTTCCAGCCTTTGCTGTACCGGCCACCGGTGTGCTCGACTATGAAAATGTCACGATAAATCTGCCTTTTCAGAAGGATTTATGGGTCAAGTCCGTGCAACATCTGCCGGGTGATCGCCGCGCACTTCATCATCTGCTGAGTTTCATCGTGCCGGCAGATTACGATCAAGAAATCATTGAAGGCGAAAATGACAGTTACCGGGAATTCCTTGAAGGTTATGCGCCGGGTAAGGATACCGCCGCCACTTATCCAGACAACGCTGGCGTCCTAGTGCCAAAAGGATCCGCTGTGCAGATGTCCTTGCACTACACAACTTTCGGTAAGGAAACGGTGGACAGAACCCTGCTAGGTCTGTATTTCGCAGAAGAGGAACCCGAGTTCCACTATTCGACTTATTCGCTCAGTCATGGCGGCCGTAATCTTGTGATTCCTCCTAGAGTTTCTGAACATCGCATGAGTGCGACTCATGTGTTCGACGAAGAAATTATGCTACACGGATTGCGTCCGCACATGCATTATCGTGGCAAGCACATGCGGTTTAGCGTGATTTACCCGGATGGGACCCGAGATGACATTATCAATGTACCTGACTACAATTTTGCCTGGCAACCCTCCTACCGGCTGTCACAACCTATGCTGCTCCAAGCTGGTTCTCGCGTTGTGATTGAAGGAGCCTTTGATAATTCGCAATACAACCTTGGTAATCCAGATCCTGATGCCACTGTTCGTGGTGGCGCTCAGAGCTGGGACGAGATGTTCATCGGCTACCTTTCCTACCATAAAACCAGGAAGCGCGCTGAGCCATAGGCCAAGAGCTAGCCGGCTGATCCGCCGCATGATTTTTTCAAAACTTAGTTGTTTATTGTGCCATTTTTCAGGCTTTGGTTTAGAATTGCCTGAATCCCTCACGTTCTAGGAATTTTCAACCATGGACAAACTACGCGATCTGGTAATTGCTGCACTTGCTATTACGCTAACATCCTCTACATATGCGTTGCCCGATAGAATCGGTGATTTTGCCTTATTGGATAGTGACGGTGCCTTTCATCAACTCAGTCGTTATAGGAACAGGGAAGCCCTGGTGCTGATGTCCTTTGACAATCGCTGCGCTTCGATCGACACCGCTATTGGCCAACTGAAATCATTGCAGAGGGACTGGTCAGATCAAGGTGTTGCCTTTGGTTTAATAGATTCTTCCGGCGAAGCCGATATTCAAGCAATTCGTGCCACCAAAGCACGGCACGGGCTCGATCTACCCTTACTGATAGACAATGGCCAGCTTGTCACGGAAACACTGGGTCTAACTAAAGCGGGTGAAGTTGCTATTCTGGATCCTGAACGGTTAACGCTCATCTATCGTGGACCGGCACTGGAATCAGCAGCCCAAACCCTGGCCAATGAGC
>JAKUTG010000350.1:0-2305 GCA_022447905.1 Pseudomonadales bacterium
GGTAATAAGAGGTTCCTCAGAATTTTCACGGGCAAGGCGTGGTGATAAGAACGGGCAGATAATTTCGAGGCGGAAGTGGAGAACATCCTAGAACTTCCTCAGATCCTGCACATTGTGCGTTAGAAACTATTCCTACTCAGGGCCAGGGTGTTTTTGGCATTATGAGATTCGAGGTAACCCCAAAATGCATGATTTCGTGAACTACAGAACGAATTTCCAGACAGAAAGCTCTGAAGTTGATAACTCTTCGGACTGGTCATTAGATTTTACCAGCGTGACCATTGGAATAATTCTAGGTGTCGGTGTTTGTCTTATCGGTCTGAAGATAGCCCAGATTAAAGCAAATCAAGCCCCACTAGTTGAATCTCCGGCCTTGTTGGAGGAAGTTGAAGAAAAGTCTTTTGTGTTTGAGTTTTATGAGACTTTGAAGAGTTATGAAGTTCTGCCTAGAAGTTAATAATAGAGGGTAAGCTAATGATTGAAAGGCTAGCTTTAGTAATTCACTGGGTAGGATTTCTTTGCCTGTTGTTTGCTGTTTTCTATGGGGTGATTCTTCAATCACTTACCGACACAGAATTTTATTCCTTGTTGTTGATATCAGTAGCTGCTTGGCCTATCAAGTTCATTCTCACTGGTAACAAAGCCGTCTTTCCGTGGCGAGCGAAATACTCTTGGACGTTACAAAAAGGGATACACATTACAGAGAATAAGGATTAGGTTATGAAGTTCCAACAAGCAATAGATAGCGCCTTATTTAAGAACTACTTTAATTTGGAAGGAAAAGCCACAAGAAGTGAATATTGGTGGTTTAGTCTGTTCGTGGTACTTCTTATGTTTGCTACTTCGTTTCTAGCCACCACAGTAGCAATATCTATCGGGCTAGAAGAATCTGGTTTTGTCAGGGTTGGTAATTATTCTATTGGAATAGTTTTAGCGGTTACTTTCTTGCCCAGCTTAGGAGTATCTGTAAGAAGATTTCGCAATGCGGGAAGGGGGAAAGAAGAAGCTATCGTCGTTTTCTTTCTTATTATTATTTGCGGTTTAATGGCGCCTATAGGAGATCAGGAGGCATTTATTGGGATGCCTGAGTTCATGACTGTCCCTATATGGGTGGTGTATGGAGCATCTTCTGTTTACGGTATTTACATAGCTCTTAAAAAATCAGTTTAACTGACGTATGGAATTATGAAGGCATCGCTTTTTGGGGCGAAGTCTTCGGTTAATTGGTTAGTTAACACCCCAAACCCTCTAAAATCTCCAACCACTGCTATATATACTGGTGGGGCCGGGTGGCCTCCTGCCTACCCCAAGTTTTCGCTACATTTTATGCAGCACTTCAGGTGTTTCAGGCGGTTCTGCCACCGCTGTAGACCAGAGAAACCGGCGCTTGGCAGACATACTGTTTGGGACAAATTCAAATCAGTAAAAAAGAGCGACGACCGGTTAAAGCCGGTCGTCGCCATAGAGTTCGTCATGACTCTTTCAGTTGCTAACGGTTGGGCCGGTATGTCCTAACCGGAGGCAGCTGGGCACCGGACAAGTCGCCCGGAACACTCAGCTCGGCCCTGACCGTGTGGGTCAGCGAGCCGATTCCCTCGATGCTGGCACTGATTGTCTCACCGTCGATCAGGTATCCGGAGCCTGTCGCGCGTTGGACGCGACCAGCACCTGTTCCGCCCGACGTCCCGCTCTGTAGGACATCACCGGGGAAGACTGTGATGAGCGATGAGGCGTACTCAATGAGTTCAGGGATATTGTGGATCATGTCGCCAGCTCTCGCCTCTTGAACAGTCACACCATCGATGACCAGAGTCTGGTGCAGGCGCTCCATTGGATCGCCATAGAACTCTTTCGGTACTATCCAAGGACCCTGTGGCGCAAACGTATCGTGGCCCTTGCCGACGAACCAGTCCGAACCGGAGCCGAAGCCGCCAGGAGGACGTCCGCCACGATCGGAAATGTCCATCGCGACCATGTAACCGAATACGTGATCGTATGCACGGCTTGAGGAAATATACTTGCCTGTGCGGCCGAAGACGATGGCCATCTCGACCTCCCATTCAATCCGGTCACGTCCGTAGGGCATTATGATATCGTCACCGTCGCCGATGACTACTCCGCGTGTGGGCTTAAGGAACAGGTATGGAACGCCGCGGTTTTCCTGACACTCGCGGGTCCGAGTGGCAAGCTGATCGTCGTTACAGCCCTCGCACGCGTGTGTGTAGAAGTTTACGGCCGCGTTCATGATTTTGCTCGGATATTGAATCGGGGCCATGATGTCTACCGAGCTTACCGGGTGCACATA
>JAKUTG010000351.1:0-2303 GCA_022447905.1 Pseudomonadales bacterium
TCGAGGTCATTGCTCCAGAAGGCAATTTGTTCCACGCGGTTTACCCGGCGTCCACCTACATGGGCTGGACCAGTATGGTTGCTTTTGAACTCATTGCTAAAGCGATGTCCCAAGCGGTGGAATCGATTCCAGCATCCTCGGGTGGAGACGAACCGGGGTTCATGTCGATGGGGGTCCAGTACCAAACTGGAAAGCAATTCATCGTTAGCAACAACGAGGGTATCGGCTGGGGCGGTACGTACCGGCATGATGGGGCCAATGCGCTGCAGCAACCGTCTGGTAGTTCAAGTCGGAACACATCCATTGAGGTACTGGAACACACATCCAATGTATTCCACGAACGGTTGGAACTGATCACTGATTCTGCGGGACCGGGGCTGCACCGTGGTGGACTTGGCGTGCGACGAAACGTTTCATTCGCTGCCGATTCTGAAATCATCTCGATGAAAAAAAAGACAAAAACCTCAGCCTGGGGGCTTAATGGCGGCGGCGAACCAAGTCGAAACGGGATGATTATCTGGCCCGGTACAGAACAAGAGAAACTGGTGGGTCTCAAGAGAGCCTTCATGAAAAAAGGCGAATCCTTTTCCAATTTCACTGCTGGCGGTGGTGGATGGGGGCATCCTTACGAAAGAGACATACAAAAAATTCTTGCAGACCTTAAAAACGAGTACATATCAAAGGATGCGGCCCGCAACGATTACGGAGTTATTGTTGCAGACGATGGATCCTGGTCTGAGACAGCAGAACGGTTGTCTCATCACGCTAGAAACTAGCGGATTAGAACAACAAACTGCTTGTTAATTAACTATTAAGATGGGAGGACGAATGGGCAAATACATATTCAACAATCATGCACTTCTTGACACAAAGGAAGGCGTATTAAAGAGCGGGTTTCAGGTTCTTGTTGAGGGCAATCGAATCGTCGAGGTCAAGAAGGGGCAAATCAACTCGCCGGACGCGGAAACCATCGACCTAGGCGGTAGAACGTTAATGCCCGGACTGATTGATTGTCATGCGCATGTGTTCATTGCCCAATTTACGGACAACCAATCGGTCTTGCCATCGGAAATGACAGCGCGCAGCTCCACATATTTAAGAGAAATGATTTTGCGCGGATTTACTACGATAAGAGATGCAGGTGGGGCAGATTACGGACACAAAATGTCAGTAGAACGAGGCTATTTTGAAGGACCTAGAATGTTTGTTTCCGGGCGGATCCTCAGTCAAACCGGGGGGCATGGCGATCATCGAGGAAAGGCCGATTTCTGCAGCTGCGCCAATGCATCTATGGGGGTTTCTCGAATTGCAGATGGAGTAGATGCAGTCCGCCATGCTGTTCGGGAAGAGATTCGACATGGCGTAGATCAGATCAAGATTATGGCAGGTGGTGGCGTCAGTTCTCCAGCTGATGAATTGCATCATCTTCAGTATTCGACCGACGAAGTAGTTGCCATTGTTGACGAGGCCACCAGAGCCGGCCGGTATGTCATGTCACATGTCTACAACACAGATGGCATCAGACGTGCTGTGGAGTGTGGAGTCCGTACGATTGAACACGGTAATTTTCTCGATGAGAAAACAGCCGATGTAATGGCAAAGCATGGTGCATATTTGGTCCCAACGTTAGTGACGTATCGTGCCGACGCGAAGTATGGCCCGTCCTTCGGCTGGGCTGAAGAGAATGAGAGAAAAAATCAGGAAGTGCTCGAAGCCGGTGTTCAATCCCTGGAAATAGCGATGCGGGCCGGCGTCAAGATTGGCTATGGAACTGACCTTTGTTGGTCGCCGAAATCCTACCAGCCAGAAGGCCTGTTAGTTCATAACGAAGTGATGAGCCCCGTCGAAGCAATCCAGAATGCCACAATTATCAACGCTGAAATTGTACGTATGGAAAACGCACTTGGTGTGATTGCCCCTGGCGCCCTCGCAGATCTGTTGGTGGTTGATGGAGACCCCACGCAGGATCTAGGTGTCCTACAAAATGAGGGTGAGCACATGACCGCAATCATGGCGAACGGAAAATTTTCAAAGAACAATCTCTCCTGACACCACACGCAATATCGTAATGTTGCGATGAAGAAACTAGTCGCGGTTTCGTCACGCGGCCTATTAACCAGAATAAGAACACTTCTTTGATCGCAGGCAATCAATCAAATAGCAGGTGGCGAGATATTTTATCTCTACTCCTCGACCGCAATTTCCGTGGTCTGTGGAGTGCTGGATTACTGCAGTGGACGATATTTGGGATTGAGGCGCTCGCTACCTCAATCTATATATTTTCCGTAACCGAATCGCCGTTG
>JAKUTG010000352.1:0-2284 GCA_022447905.1 Pseudomonadales bacterium
AATGAGTGAAAGAACTGCATCCCCACCAGAACCGGAAACAGTTATCCATCTGGCAGGAACTGGATTCTATTTAAGCCTTAATTGAAATGCTAATAGGATATGCAATCCAGGCATTTTGGCTTTCACCCATATCGTTCTCCGTTTAACAGAAGTTGCAAGCACCTTCAGGACATGCCTGTAAAGGTTGCTGACCGGTACGACACGGGATGTGCCGATGCAAACCTAACCGGTTCTCTTGATATTTAAATTAAATTATACCTTAACAATTGCTAAGTGGTCAAGCCTTTTATTGAAAAACAAACCGATTGATGTTATGTATTGGGTTCTCCTAAAACCAAACAATTAGGAAACCAAGTGAAACACCTACTCATCCTCCTCTCTCTCCTTCTTCTTTCTTCCCCTCTGTTTGGAAAAGGAGAGGAAACAGGAGTATTGTTTGAACGTAGGGTGAATGGAAAATTTGGATGGTATAAGGGTGGTGATGTTCCTCGCTCTACTTTATTGCAGCCGGTGATGTGAGGCGTTATGCACTAAGAAAATTATACTATGACTAACAAAAATAAAAGTTTTCTTCCAGATGCAGGTCTTGAACATGCGATTGACCTGCTTCGCCAAGCGCCGAAGGTACAAGAAAATTTGCCAGATGGGTTTCCAAATCTTGGTATAGGGGAACTTGAGACGCTGGATCTGCTTGCTCCTCATGTGCTTGGTCGTGCCGCCCGTCTTGATAATCCCAAAGCATTAGCACACATGGATCCCCCAACCCCTTGGATTACATGGGCAACAACTCTTTGGAATGCTCGACTAAATCAAAATCTACTTCATCCAGCAACAGCACCATTTGCTATCGAGGCTGAAAAAAAGGTTATAGATTGGTTGACTCCTTTCTATGGCATGAATGGCGGTCATATGTGTTCCGGATCGACAATCGCAAATCTTACGGCGCTGTGGGCCGCAAGGGATGCGAAAGGCATAGAAAAGATCGTTGCTTCAAAGGCAGCACATATAAGTATCGAGAAAGCAGCAAGGATACTTGGTTTGCCTTATGAACAGATTGCAACAAACTCCGAAGGTAAAATTGACCCAGATAAAATCGGCGACAAATCAAACGCGTGTTTGGTTTTGACGGCAGGAACAACCGCCACAGGCGTAATTGATCCACTTGCACTGGCAGGTCAGGCAAAATGGACTCATGTTGATGCCGCTTGGGCAGGTCCACTGCGCTTAAGCCCAACTCATGCTCACCTACTTGATGGCATCGATAAAGCAGATTCTATCGCTGTTTCTGCTCATAAATGGCTTTTTCAACCCAAAGATTCTGCACTGATCATGTTGCGAGACGTAGACCTCGCAAACTCAGCGATAAGTTTTGGTGGGGGCTATTTAGCCACCCCGAATATTGGGGTTCAGGGTTCGCGCGGTGCGTCTGCAATACCGTTACTGGCCACCATGATCGCATGGGGAAGAGAGGGTATTGCTGATCGTATCGATCACGCGATGTCGATGGCCAGCATACTTGCAACCGAATTGAGCAAAGAAGACAACATCTCCCTTTGGGCAATGCCAGAAACAGGCGTGACAGTATTCCGCCCTCTCACTATGAGCACCGAAGAGTTTTATCAGTGTTTGCCTGAAGGAATGTTTTCTAGCTGTGTTCTTGATGGCGAGAAATGGGTTAGATCGGTTGCAGCAAACCCGTTAGCCGATATTGATAAAATTATCTTAGCAGTTCAGGAAGCAGTGTGGTGAAAAATTGCATAACAATCACATGCACTCGGACAGCAAAAAGCGCCGCTCGTTCCTCGCTCTGCTTTTTGCTGCAGGTGATGTGCGGAGTTGTTGCAGAACTTTGAATCAATTGACACACAACCTTCTTTGGGAGGTCGATATGCGTATCCTATTCCTTATTTTGACAATGGGCCTGCTGCAGACGGGCTGCACATCGGTGGAGCCTGTCATGAGCAAGGCGGGAGTCATGACCCATCCGGACTGCGCCAAATACAGCACTGAAGAGGCAGTTGCCACTTGCGAATCTGGACTGCGTCAGCGGGGAGGCAGCCCCCGGTTCAGCTTCGGTGTAGGCGTGACTCGACTAATCGACTGACCCTCTCTCTGTCTACTGTGTATCTAAGTTAAAAAAACTACTACACGCACGCACGAGGGAAAAGGGTCACTTTTTGGGTAAATACTGTTAAAAATGCAGAAAATCAGCTCGCCTAAGCCGAACATTTGGTGGTAAATTTGGTTAAATTATAAATTTCTACAATAATATCAACACAAGTGG
>JAKUTG010000353.1:0-2282 GCA_022447905.1 Pseudomonadales bacterium
AGTAGTTTTCGGATCGGACTGGACTGTCGCACCCATGTCTCCCATTCTCGGTATCTATGCGGCTGTTACCCGGGAAACCATTGATGGGTCACAACCCGGTGGGTGGCACCCAAACGAAAAAATGACGGTGGATGAGGCGCTACTCGCATACACTGCTAGCGTAGCTTACGCAGGTTTTCAAGAAGACGTTTTGGGAACACTTGAGGTAGGAAAACTTGCCGATTTTGTGGTCCTTTCCCATGATCTGTTCGAAATAGAATCAGAGGAGATTAAGAATACAGGTGTGCTGAGAACTGTCGTTGGTGGAAAGACAAGATTCCTTTCAGCAGATTCCGGAGGAAAGAAACCCATCTGGTATTGATGGATTCTTCTCTCGCCAACTATCTATATTCTAATGATCCACCATTTATAATTTTCGGTTTGTCCCATATTGTGGGACTTGTTATAGCAATTCTCCTGGCTGTATACCTACCTCTCTACGCAAAGAGGCATTTAGCTGAACGCAAACAAAATCTGATTGGTTCAACGCTGGGTTGGCTTGTGGCAGGAGCGTATCTGAGCTGGGCTGTATTGGAAATGTTTGCGGGTACATTCAGTGTCAAATTACACTTGCCGTTTCATCTCTGCAGAGCAGCCAATCTGTTGTTACCGTTAGTTATGGTGAAAAGAAGTTATCGTGCTTACGAAGTCCTCTATTTTTGGGGCCTGTCCGCTATGTTCCAGGCGAGCTTATCACCGGATATTTATGCCGGGTTTCCGCATTATCATTTTATACGGTTTTGGCTGGCCCACAATCTAATGGTTGTTGCTATTATTTATGCCACTGTCGTTTACGATATGAGACCAACTTGGCAAAGTTTGTGGCGTGCATTTGGTGCGTTGTTTATATTCTTTATAGTGACAATTCCCGTGAATCTGATTTTAGATGCCAATTATTTCTGGATACTGAAAAAGCCACCAACAGCTTCACTTCTGGATTATTTTGGTCCCTGGCCGTGGTACCTTCTCACCACTACCTTTTTTGCACTTGTTCATTTTTATCTTGTCTATTTACCTTTTCAATTAAGAGATAAAGGAATAAGATTTGTCCGACAGTAACGGTAACGAAGAGCAGTCAGGCGGTTTCGCGAAGACCACAAATTTCAAGTGGCTTGCCATGGGAATTGCTGTGTTTATTTTGCTTGCCCTCATGCCCACCCCTGAATCGATGTTAACCAAAGCGAGGGAACTTTTCGGCGGTGATTTGAGCCCCGCGGCTGTTGCCCAGAAGGCTTACAACATGAAGATCATTATTGCCCTTCTTGGAGCATGTACAGTCTTCTTTGCTACGGAGGCGATTCCCATGCCAGCCGTGGCTCTCATTATAGGACTGGTTCAGTTATTTTTTGGGATTACAGAACCATCGAGAGTTGTTCAGACCTATGCCCACGATGCTGTCTGGTTTATCGCGGGATCACTGGCAATTGGATCAACACTGGTCAAATATGGATTGGATAAAAGAATAGGGATGCTTGTGGTAAGGCTCTCCGGCAACAAAACAAGAAATATTGTTCTCGGTCTATTGCTTGGAACAGCAATTCCTTCAGCTTTTATTAATGAGGCGTCCATTGCGCCTATGTATGTTCCAATTGCTCTTGCTTTGTATACCCTGACCAATAAGACGATCCCGGCTCCCAATCTTGGTAAACTTTTGATGATTTCCATTGCAGTTGGATGTATGGTAGGCGCACCAATGAGTCCTACAGGAGGAGCCCGGAATGCAATTATGATCGGATTTCTAGAGGATTATGTCAGTCCTAACATTTCCTTTTTTGAATGGATGAGGATGGGTGTTTTTTACACGGTCATTATGTCAATAGTAATGGCTTTTTTGCTTCCACTTCTTTTTAAGCCTGAGGTAAAAGATCTATCGGGTGCTGTCGATAAATTAAAACTTGACCTTGAGAAACATGGCAAAATGACGCGGGAACAGTGGCTTGTTGGGGCAATTATGATACTGATTATCTTTATGTGGATCACGGACAAATCAGTAACTGCCAGTATATTGGGATTTCCGCTAGGATTGGGCGGTGTAGCCATTGCAGGATCAGTACTGTATATGCTTCTGGGACTTACTTCCTGGCGTGATTATGAAAAAAATGTAAGCTGGGGAGTAATTATTCTGTATGCAGGTGCAATTAGTTTAGGAACTGTGTTCAAATCGAGTGGGGCAGCAAAATGGCTTGCGGACATTCTAATCGCCATCATGGCCAACTTTGGTGTCAGCTCCGGGTTACCATTAA
>JAKUTG010000354.1:0-2253 GCA_022447905.1 Pseudomonadales bacterium
ACTGGGCGCTGCGCTGCCCCGCAATGGTGGCGAGTACAGCCTGCTCCGAAGTATCTATCATCCAGCAGCAGGTTTCGTGTCAGGATGGATATCATCAACAGTCGGCTTTGCTGGTCCAACCGCTCTGGCCGCTATGACTTTTGCGGCCTATGCCACCTCTACTATGCCTATTGGTTCAAATCCTTTCTTAGAAAAAGGACTCGCTGCCGCGCTATTGATCATCCTCACAATCATTCATGCTACTAACCATCGTACTAGCGGGGGAACACAGGAGGTTTTCACCGCATTAAAAATCACTGTAATCGTTATCTTCATCATTGGCGTACAGATCTTCACCGACACGCCACAACCTCTAACCTTTTTCCCTGTAGACGGTGATGGCGCATTACTCACCAGCGGCACCTTCGCCGTAGCGCTCATCTATGTAAGCTTTGCCTATACTGGATGGAATGCAGCAACGTATCTGAGCAGCGAAGTGGAAAACCCGCGGCGTAATTTACCTTTGGTCCTAATTACCGGGACCTCGATCGTCACAATACTCTATCTTGGGCTTAATTTTTCGTTTCTATACGCAGCACCGATGGATGCCATGGAAGGACAGGTGGAAGTGGGAGCAATTGCTGCCCAAGCAGCATTTGGCGAAGCGGTCGGCGGAACTTTCGGTATTGTCCTGGCGTTGCTTCTTGTTTCTACCGTTAGTGCGATGACTATGGCCGGCCCACGGGTGATCCAGGTAATCGGTGAGGACTTTCCAGCCGTCAAATTTCTTAGTCGAACCAACAAAAATGGCATTCCCACCACAGCTATTTACATCCAGGCTGCCATTGCTATGGTGTTTATACTGTCTACCACCATCGAATCCATCATGGTATTTGCGGGGTTTACCATGGCCCTGAATAGTTTCGCCACTGTCTTTGGTATTTTTGTTTTGCGTCGACAACAACCGGATTTGGAAAGGCCCTATCGTACGTTCCTATACCCACTTCCACCGCTGATCTATTTGACTCTTACTGCCTGGACCCTAGGATTCACCCTAATTAACCGCCCAGTGGAGGGGCTCTTTAGCATCGCTATTATCTTAATGGGTTTGGTTATCTACTTTGTAACCGCAAGACAACGGTAGCCACTCATTTAGTGGTCCCAAAATGCAATTTGGCGATAAGATTATTACGGATTATGTATTTGTTTAATTTGGGTTGCCAAACGGATCAGTAGGCCGCTCTTCGGATTCCCCATCTAGCCTTCTAGCTCCAGCAAGTATTCCGGGTAGAGAGTAGTTACCTTCATGACAAGTGTAGTCATATATCTTATCACCGGATGGCATGCGGTTAAGCACCATTTCTCCTGCCCAAGGCTGTGTATAAATTTTAGGATCGTTGATGGTAAAGCGATAAAAAATCTCGCCTTCTGAAACAAGGGTAAAGCGTTCTTGAACTTCGAAGAGTTCAGATGCTCGAAGTACAAACGATGAAGATTGAGGATGGATATTGTTGGTATGTACAACCAGAGAGTTACCTTCCCAGTAACCAATAGCATCGACCCGCCATTTCTTGTGTGCATCGGTTAAGTGTTCGTCACTCAATCGAATAATCCGCAATTCTGCGCCCGCTTCGATATATAGCACTACGTAGTTTTCATTTTGAACAAATTGGAAGTTGGCGCTGATTGGCACAATGGGTCCCGCAGGCGGCACTGGGCCAAAATCGAGAAGACATCTTGGACCCGGCCCCGCCATTTCTGGCCCGTCCAAATTTTTGAAGCCGGCCTTCCGCCATACACCCCGAAATGTATTTTCGAGGGCATCATCCCTTAAAGGCATGCGGCCATTCGGCGGATCGATCACGATCGAAGTACGATAGTCACCATCAATCCTTAACACATTTTCAACGCGTTTATAGAATTGATGTTCTGCCGCATTACCCACAAAGAATGTTGCCTCTGGGGCTTCAATAGGACCTTCTAATGGTTCTGCTCGCTCGTCTAACTCGGCAATTTTAGTTAGCTGAAATTCTTTCGCTTCCTCCAGAGTGTAAGTTTTTTTCTCACCCAGCTCTTCAGTTCTCTGAAAAGGGGTGGCCGTTTCAGTTGTCCAATTTCCTTGTAAGTTGGGATGGCCATATGCCGTTAGATCGGGTGTGAATTCAGCGGCGTAACCTGAAATTGCGGGGATAAGCAATGCTGTTACGATAGTGCAACAATCTATTACGCGATTACCCACACGGTTACTCCAATTACTGGCTGAAAAATAATCCA
>JAKUTG010000355.1:0-2237 GCA_022447905.1 Pseudomonadales bacterium
GTTTCAATGGCGGTTGGCTCTACTGGCGCAATTGCAGATATCAGCACCACTGCTCTGATTCAGATTGACGATGCGGTGAAGGCAGCAGAAAAGGCCGGTATGCTGACAGGAGCTTATCGCGCGCCCGGCCAATAGCGGCAGCATTTTGTTATGTGGTGTACTTCGGCGTTGCTTGACTTGAGGCCCTTGAATAGCAGGGCCGCTCTTCAGAGGCATCTAGAGGATTTGGTGGAGTGGTTGGGTTAGATGTGTTTCACGCTCGCCAGTTTCTAAGCGATGTGCGTGAGTACGTGCACTAGAGTGGAAGAAAATCGTCTAGTAGCCTTAGTTTGTAAATAACAAGGTACAGAATTAAGGCAGCTATACATCCGATGACTAGATTTCTCCCGAACTTTTTAATAGCTTCTTCTTTTTGTTCCTTTGTTGGTTCTTCCATGGGGATTATTGTTTAGTAGTAGGTTGTTTAGTTCGTCTGTCGTGCCGGTCGATAGCTCCCGCCAGGAGAAGTACTCCATTAATAGCTTACGTTTTGTACTGCGATCTCGATGTTCCATAAGGGCAATTCAGTGGCTGATTTCTAATCAGCCTCTAGGTGCGGTTTATCTACCTTCATGTAAGCCAACTTCTTTGCTAGCTTATTTCCTTGGAACTCCAACACATCAATGCCACGGATTACGGAAACATCACCGTCTTTGTCAAGGTTCAAACGCCAGCTAGCCAATACCTTTCCGGTTTCAACTTCAGCAAAAACATCCTCTCCGTCAAACCGAATCCTGCCTCGAGATCCACCAACCAACGGCTCAAAGGCAGTTCGTATGGCTACATGGCCAACGTGCCTGCCTCCGGCGGAGTCTTCATAGACGGCATCTTCTGAAAAAAAGGAGACAACATCATCAAGATTCATGCGATTAAATGCATCAACAAATTGATCAGTGAGTGCGAGAAGTTCTTGTCTTCGGTCTGTCATAGCTGATTCGCGAATTGGTGTCATTTAATGGAAATGTAACAGATGTGCGTAGGGGAGTGTGTGAGTTAGGATAACAACTAGAGAGGATGAATATTGATGATTAAGAAGCTAGTTATCGCAAGCACATTAATATGTCCAATAATTCTAGTTGCGGTTATCTATGGGTGGGAATCAATATTCGCTGGTAGCGTGATTTGGTTCTTAATCTGGTTCGTGTTTCTTGGTTTATCTCGCGGACTGTGGGGCTTAGGAAAGGAAACGAAAAAAGACGAATTTGACTCATGATCGTAACGGCAATCTTCACATTACTTGATGGTAATTTCACAGCGGTGATGTTCCACCCAAAATTAATTTTGTTCTGGATGTTTGAGATTTTTGCTGTCGGCATTACTTACTTGTTTCTCAGTATAAGAAAGAGTGGTTGGATATGGCGCAAGACACTACTAATAATTGGTGTGATGGAGCTTGGAATGATCGCCGTCGCGCCTCTCTACACCTAGTTGAGTAGTTGAGGATTGATATAGCCGGAAACAAGGCTTTCCTCCATAGAGGAAACTGTTCTTTCTAGGATGGTAAAAGTCTCCGCCATCATGGCCAGCGTGATGAATATTTCCATACTCAGGGGTCTGGTGTGAATTCACCATCACTTTGGGTCTTAACTGACTGAATAGCTGAGAAGCGCCCAAAACACCTTCGTTGGTCCTAAGGATCGACAGGGAAGGCTTGGCAAAGACTGAGTTGTGACCACCTCCGGAATCGAGTACGGGTTCCAGTCCACCCGATGTCAGTACGGTTCTGGAATTTATCTGGCACTGAGCTTGAAAAAGCGAGGGTTACCGGTTCTGATGAAAGTGTCAATCAACCATTAGAACCATAACGAGGTAACCCTCATGCTTCTCTATTCCCAACTGCCTACTAACTCTGCGTTGATACTAAGGTTGAAGAGGCGGTAGGGATCTGATCTCTTTAAAGTAGTTTACGATTTGGGAAGGCATGCTTATCCCGCGAGTTCGATAATCCGTTTGGCGCATGCATCGGCAACCCCACGAACAGGGGATTCAGCACCTGGCATTGTCGCCCAGCCTATTCCATTAACATAATCATCTCTTTGGTAAGAGCTTTTCTTTTTCAGCTCCGCTAATCGCTCCAGCTTGTTGGGATCCCGGAGATATTGATCGACACAGATCGGCGCAAGGGGGTCTACGACAGCTTCTTTCACCATGTCCTCAGCATTGGCTGCGGCAGCACCACTTGTCACTGCCCATCCTGT